>JAKSSM010000003.1 GCA_024403065.1 Clostridia bacterium
TTCACTTGACAGTGGAGAAGCTACTACAAGCTACAGACACTTCATCATGGGCGAAGTACGATACAACTCACTTACTCTCAAGTTCCCAGAAAGAGCTGAAAGACTCTTCACTATTTCAGAAGAAGAAGCTAAGGCTAAGTATGAAAACCTCAAGATCAAGAAGGAAGGTTACGACAAGTAATCAAAGCTTAAAGCTCAAAGGACCAGAGAAATCTGGTCCTTTTTTATTGCTTTCATTAGTCAAAATATTTTGACAGAATTGTCAATATTTTTTGACCAGACAAAATTTTCTTACATATATCTGTTCCAAAACATGGCATTTCTGCTCCTTTTTGTTTGGCACACTATTTGCAGTATATAGATATGCAATTATTTATATAAGGAGGTTATATAAAAATGAAAGACTTAAAGAATGCATACGTAATCGACGGATGCATCTGGCCAGAAGATGGTAAGTTCAAAGGCATGAGCGAAGACTACAAGGAATCACTCTTAGACGCATGCTTCCTTACTCTTGATGGCGACAACTTCAGAAGCGGTGTTGAAAGCTTAGGCTATGTATCACAGCTTACTTACAATCCAAAGGAAAAGATCAAGATCGTTCGTAAGTTTGAAGACTTCGCTGAAAACAAGAAGAACGGATACAAGTCCATGATTCTCTACTTCCAGGATCCAGCACCGATCGAAAACAAGGTAAAACTTGCACACGCTTTCTATGAAATGGGTGTAAGAGTAGTTCAGATGTCCTACAACAAGGGCGGCTTCATCGGAGCAGGCTGTGTTGAAGGAGCTGGTTACGGACTTACAGACTTTGGTAAGCAGATGGTAAAGGAATTCAACGAAATGGGTATGCTCATCGACCTTTCACACTGTGGTCCAAACGTAACAAAGGACGTTCTTTCCCTCACTGAAAAGCCAGTTACAATCTGTCACGCATGTACAAAGGAACTTGCTGACAATCCAAGAAACAAGACTGACGAACAGATGAAGGCACTTAAGGCTGTTGGCGGCGTAATCGGTATTACACCATGGGCTCCAATCTGCTGGAAGAGAAAAGAAAACGTTCCACCAACAATTGAAGACTACTTAGACCATGTATGTCACGCAGTTGACGTAGTAGGTATTGATCACGTTGGTTTCGCAAGTGACAACAACCTTGACCACGCTGCAGACAACGTTGGTATCACTTCACAGGGCGCTTTATACGACCTTGTAGTAGGCGGCTACAACAAGAACGTATCAACAAAGCCAAACGAAAGACACGCACTTGGATTTACTGGTTCTCTCGACACTCAGAACATCATCGATGCAATGAGAAAGAGAGGCTTCAACAATGAAGAAATCGTTAAGTTCCTCGGCGGAAACTTCTTAAGAGTATTCAAAGAAGTATGGAAATAACAAAAAGGAGATATTAAAATGTCAGAAAACAAGAAAATGAGTGGCGCAAAGGCCCTCGTAATATTACTTGCTTCCGCAGCTTGCATTCTGCTCGGAGCACTCGTAATCAAGTCCCCTACAATCGTTAACCTTATCGCAGCAGGTGCTGTAGCATCAGGTTTAGGTATGATCTGGGGCGTTAAGTGGGATACAATCCAGGCTGAAATCATCGAATTCGGTAAGAAGATGTTCCCAGCAATCCTTATCTTAATGGCTGTTGGTATGCTCGTTGGTGCATGGATTATCTGTGGTACAGTTCCAATGTTAATCAACATCGGTCTTAAGATCTTATCACCTAAGTTCTTCTTAGTAGTAGCTTGTCTCGCATGCTCAATCATGTCAGTAGTTACAGGTACTTCATGGGGAACAGTTGGTACACTTGGTATCGCATTCATGGGTATCGCTCAGGGTTTAGGCGTTCCTGAAACTTATACTGCTGGTGCTGTACTCGTAGGAGCATTATTCGGAGACAAGCTTTCCCCAATGTCAGATACAACAGTTCTTGCTCCTGCTCTTTCAGGCGTAGAAGTAGTTGACCACATCAAGTACATGCTTTGGACAACTGGTCCATCATACATCATCTCCCTTATCTTCTTCCTCGTAGTAGGACTTAAGTTTGGTGATGGTAACATCAACTCAGCTGACTACACAGCTATCCTTGATACACTTGCATCAACATTCAACTTTAACGTTGTATTACTCGTTCCACCTATCGTAGTATTACTTCTTATCTTCTTCAAGAAGCCAATTCTTCCATCATTCATGGTAGGAACTATCCTTGGAATCATCCTTGCTATGGTATTCCAGAACGCTACACTCGTTCAGGCTCTTACAGCTCTTAACAAGGGATTCACAACTGCAACTGACGTTGCTATCGTTGACAAGATGTTAATGAGAGGTGGTATCAGCAGCATGTTAAGTTCCGTTGGTATCGTTATCGCAGCTGCTACATTCGGTGCTCCACTTAAGGCTTGTGGCGTTATCGATGCTGTAGTTGAAAAGATCATGGTTGTTGCTAAGGGACAGAAGAGCACATTACTCTGCTCATATGCATTCCACGCACTCCTTATCTTAATCATCGGCGGATACTATACAACATTCTCAATCGCAGGTCCAATGCTTCAGCCTTTATACGACAAGTATGGTCTTGACAAGGCTAACCTTTCAAGATGTCTTGAAGATACTGGTACATCATTCTCACCACTCGTTCCATGGTGCTCAAACGGTGTATACTTCACTTCAACTCTTGGCGTTGCATGGTCAGCATATGCATTCACTACTCCATTCTGCTACCTCTGCGTAATTTTCGCTCTTATCTACATCCTTACTGGATTCAAGATTAAGCAGGCAGCTCCAGTAGAAGCAAAGTAAATTCATAGATATATTGATTAGAACGCAATGGGAAAAGAGCTCGTAATGAGCTCTTTTTTCATTTGGTTTAGATATTAAAGGTGTGATATAATATCATGTACCGGAGGAAATACATATGCTAGAAAGATATGCAGAACAGATACTGAAGGCCTACAACCACATTGATACATTTATCGTTACCGATAAAAACGGTATCATTGAATACTATGTGACTTTCAGACCAGATGTAAATACCAATGTGGCAAAGAAGCTCATCGGAAAGCACGTACTTGATGCCTGGTCAAAGGATATAACAAGGGATACAAGTACAATCATGCGTGTACTTGAAACAGGTGAAGCGGTTCTTGATGAATATCAGGAATTCCACTATGGTGACCTTGTAATGCCAAGCATGAATACAACCCTCCCTATAAAAGAACATGACAGAATCGTTGGTACTGCAACCATGATCCGTTATCTCCTTGAACCTTTTGCAAGAACAGAAATCACCATTGATAAAATTCCTGGTGTCTACGAAGCAAAATATACTCTTGATGACATAAAGGGAGTATCAGAAAGCATCCAGTATCTTAAGGAAAAAATCAAAATGGTGGCAGGTTCAGACTCTTCAGTCCTCATCTATGGTGAAACAGGTACAGGAAAAGAACTGGTTGCCCAGTCCCTCCACAATCTGAGTTCCCGTGCAGAGAAGAAGTTCGTATCCCAGAACTGTGCTGCAATCCCCGAAAACCTTCTCGAAAGTATCCTCTTTGGTAGTGTAAAAGGCGCATATACAGGTGCAGAAAACACACCAGGACTCTTCGAAGTTGCAAAGGGTGGAACACTTTTCCTTGATGAAATAAACTCCATGCCTCTTTCCATGCAGGCAAAAATATTAAAGGCAATAGAAGAAAAGCAGGTAACAAGAATAGGTGGACACAACCCCATCTCAACAGATGTAAGAATCATTACTGCAGTAAATGAACGTCCTCTTGATATTCTAAAAAACGGAATTGTAAGAAAGGACCTTTTCTACAGACTTTCTGTAGTAGAAATAGATATTGAACCTTTAAGAAACAGACCGGAAGATCTGGAATATATGATCAGCCACTATATCACATCTTTAAACAAGAAGATGAATCGTGCAATCCTTGGTCTTTCTGACGATGTATATGCACTCTTCAGAGCCTATGACTGGCCTGGTAACGTACGAGAGCTTAAGAACGTTCTTGAAGGTGCATTCAATGTTGCAACGTCAAGAACCATTGAAAAGAAATATCTTCCAAGCTATCTTTTCAGTTATGGAAGTGATGCAAGAATAAAAAGCGCAGAGACAGTTCCTGATCTTTCAGAAGATTTCAGTCTGGACCAGTCCGTATCGGAATATGAAAAGAATCTACTTCTTAAGGCACTGGAAAAGACAAAGAATATGAGTGATGCTGCAAGACTCCTTGGAATTTCCAAGCAGACCCTGAGCTACAAACTTCAGAAATACAGAATAGGAAAATAAAGAAGAGCACCGGCTGGTGCTCTTTTCATTACTTTCTGTCGTGTTTTTTGAAGAATTCAATGGTCATTTCTTCATATTTGTCAGGTTCTGTATAATAGCTCATGCCATGACCTGCACCTGGAACTATCAGAAGTTCCTTTTCTGAATGACATGCAAGATAGTTCTCATATGTCATTTCAACCGGAACCAGCGGATCCTTAGTCCCATGAACAAAGAATACAGGAAGTTCATTGGTTTTAAGTGCATCTACTGTGGAGTAGTCATCCAGATCCATATCTGTCTTTTCTCTGAATATTCCATCAGCAAACTTGTGGGCAAGTCCAAGGCCTCCGATATGAAGGTTGTTCTTTACTACATGATCCCATACGGCATTTGGTGATGTGAAACCACAGTCTGCAATAATTCCACGTACATTCTTTGGAAGTTCAAGACCTGATGCCATAAGAACTGTAGCTGCTCCCATGGATACTCCTACAAGATACACAGGTACACGTCTTCCAAAACGTGCTTCAATATATTTTGCCCAGTCCTGAACGTCAAATCTTTCTGTCATACCGAAACCCATATATTCGCCATCGCTGTCATTCTGTCCGCGCTGCTCACAGAAAAGAACGGAGCAGTCATTGGCAAACCAGGATTCAGCAACAGTACCGAAATCTCTGTGCCAGCTGGAACGCCATCCATGCATCGCTATAAGGATTCTCTTTGGATGTCTAACAGGAATCCAGTGAGCCTTAAGTTTTGCACCATCATGAGCAGTAATTTCAATTACCTCATTCTTCTGCGCCTCAAGCCACTTTGATTTCTCTTCCAGTTCGTCAAGGAATTCCTTGTCCCCTACACGTCCTGTTATGATAGGCTTTATTCTGTTCATTGCCTTTGGCATTTCTTTGTCAATTGCAGTATCAACAAGAAGTTTTGATGTCATATATGATGATATGACTGCTGCTGATACGACGCTTGAACCAAACAGTGCACGCCTTGCTATCTTTTTAACTCTTTCGCTCATGCTAACATTCCCCCTTACTATTTAGCATATCTGTCAACTATATACGATCTGTCATAATATATCCTGTCATTTACTATGAGTTTCATCTCATCGTCCTTCACTTCAACTACACTTATTGCACAGTTGTATGGAACTCTTCCCTGCCAGAAGTCCGATGGGTCTTCATAGAGGAAATTGAGCATGGCACGTACGGCACATCCATGGGAGGAGATAAGAACAGACTCATAGTCCATTCTGGCTACTTCCTTAAGAAACTCCTGCTGTGTGCTGATAAATTCTTCAATACTTTCACCACCAGGAAGTGATTTGAGTTTTCTTGGTTCGTCAAAATATGTGTTTACAATATCAAGGTCCACCTCTGTCTTTTCCCCTTTAAATCGCTTTCCCTGATAGTCACCCATATCAAGTTCTCTCAGTCTTCTGTCTTCTATGATTTCGCAGTCATTTCCGCTTTCTCTAAGCAGGATAGCTGCAGTATCTCTTGCACGTGAAAGATCCGAACTGAAACATATATCAAATTTTGTTCCTTTAAGACCTTTTCCTGTGAGTTCAGCAAGAAGAACTCCACTCTCATTCAGTTTTTCATCCATCCAGCCCTGAAGCATTCCCTCTTCATTGGCCTTGGTTTCACCGTGTCTAATGATATATATGTACATAATTACCTCACCAGTATTATATCACATTTAATCAAAACCGTTTGAAAAAAGAAGAAATAATGATATAATTTTCACATCATCAACACAGGTAGAGAAATGGATAAGAAATATTTTAATGGAAAAAAGATACTTATAACAGGAACTGCAGGTTTTATCGGAAGCGCTCTTGCAATCGACCTTCTTAGATATACAGAAGGTGCAATGATTTATGGTATCGATAATGTCAGCAGTTACTATGATGTAGAACTCAAGGAATGGAGACTTAAGGAACTTGAAAAGGAAGCAGAAAAATCCAGCTCATCCTTCACATTCCTTAGAGGAAATATCGCAGATAAAGAGTTTATCACAAAAGTCTTCAGTGAGGTGAGACCGGAAATTGCAGTTAATCTTGCTGCTCAGGCAGGAGTAAGATACTCAATTGAAAATCCCGACTCATATATCGAATCAAACATCATAGGATTCTATAACATACTTGAAGCATGCAGAGCCTACCCTGTAGAGCACCTTGTATATGCGTCAAGTTCTTCTGTTTATGGCTCCAACAGCAAGATTCCATATTCAGTAGAAGACAAGGCTGATTCTCCTGTATCTCTCTATGCAGCAACAAAAAAGAGCAATGAGCTTCTTGCTCACTCCTACTCAAAGCTTTATGAGATTCCAACAACAGGACTTCGTTTCTTTACAGTCTACGGTCCTGCAGGAAGACCTGATATGGCATACTTTGGTTTTACGGACAAGCTTCTTAAAGGTGAAACTATTGAAATCTTCAACTACGGAAACTGCAGACGTGATTTCACATATATAGATGATATTGTTCATGGGGTAGAACTCGTAATGGCAAAAGCCCCTGAAAAGAAGAAAGGTCCTGACGGACTTCCTCTTCCACCATATATGGTATATAACATCGGAAACAGCAACCCTGAAAACCTTCTTGATTTCGTTCAGATTCTGGAGGAAGAACTGGTAAGAGCAAAGGTGCTTCCAGAAGACTATGACTTCGAAGCCCACAAGAAACTTGTTCCAATGCAGCCTGGCGATGTGGCTGAGACCTATGCTGATACATCAGCACTTCTTAATGATTTCGGTTTCAGACCTGATACACCATTAAGAGAAGGTTTAAGAAAATTTGCTGAATGGTACAGAGATTTCTATATGTAAGGAAGAAAAGATGAAACAGTATATAGTAGACGCATTCACAGACCATGTCTTCAGCGGAAATCCTGCTGCAGTATGCGTAATGGATGAATGGCCAAGTGAGGAATGGATGATGAATATGGCAGCGGAAAACAATCTATCCGAAACTGCCTTTATAGTAAAAGAAGAAACGGGCTACAGATTAAGATGGTTCACTCCTGGAACTGAAGTTGAACTCTGCGGACATGCAACACTGGCATCCTCCTTTGTCATGCTTAACTATTATGAAAAGGAAAGTAACGTTATCGAGTTCAATACCTTAAGTGGAAAGCTCACTATCACACGTAAGGACAACCTTTACGAAATGGACTTCCCAACTTATGAACTTAAAGAAATTCCAGTAACTGATGATATGGAAAAAGCATTTGGGGCGAGACCTTTAAAAGCGGTTCTCGGGCTTGACCTTGTATGTGTTTTCGAAAACGAAGACATAGTAAGAACCATGAATCCAGATCAGGAACTTCTTCGTAAGATTCCTGGAAGAATCCAGAATGCAACAGCAAAAGGAGCTTGCTCAGACAGCGTCTCAAGAAGCTTCTGTCCAAAACTTTCGATTCCAGAAGATCCGGTATGCGGCTCAGCTCACTGTCAGATAGCAGATTACTGGTCACAGGTATTAGACAAGAAGGACCTTGTATGCTACCAGGCATCAAAAAGAGGCGGAACACTTCACTGCAGTTTTCAGGATAATGGAAGAATCAGAATAAGTGGAGAGGCGGCACTCTTTGCAGTATCAGAAATTATGGCATAACAAAACCCGCATAGGCGGGTTTTTTACTGTTTTTATTCATATTTTGAAAGAATCTTTTCTACAGTTTTACCTTTTGCAAGCTCATCAACAAGCTTATCAAGGTATCTTATTTCCTGCATAAGCGGTTCTGTAATCTCTTCAATCTTTACACCACAGATACTCCCCTTGATATTCTTTCTTTTCTCATTTAATACTGGAGCATCAAGAAAGAAATCACCATATGTGGTTTCGCTTGTAAGTAAAGATTCAAGTTGTTCCTTACTGTAGCCTGTAAGCCAGGTAGTAAGTTTATATACTTCTTCTATAGTCTTTCCCTTTCGTTCAGCCTTTTTTATAAGCATTGGATAGACATTTCTAAAAAGCATTCCGTATACTTTCTGATTATCCATTTCTGTTACCACTTGCCGTTTTCAATAATCTTAAGAAGCATACTGAAGCATGCTGTTGCTGCCTCATGCACCATCTTGCCGAATTCTTCAGCGCCACCAGTAACGCTATCTGATACTCCCTTTACAAGAAGCGCTGGAACAGAATTTCTCTTTGCAGTAATAAGGATTCCTGCTGCCTCCATTTCACAGATTTCAGCATTCCACATCTCATGCATTTCGTTTTTCTTTTCGCTTCCATCAACAAACTTGTCTCCGGATGCACATGTTACAAACTTTACACCAGGTACAGCTTCTTTTGCGATTTCAAGAATCTTTTCATCAACCCTGATATATATGTCAGGATTTCCAAGATACTGACCAGGAACAATTCCCTCATCAACAGTTGATGTATCAATATCATAATGAACAACTCTGTCAACAACTACAGTGCTGTTTAATGCCATTTCAGGAACGAGTCCTCCGCATACACCAAAGTTTACAATAAGTTCAACTTCATATTTTGTAATGAGAAGCTGTGTTGTTGATGCTGCAGAAAGTTCTCCCGCTCCACTTTGACATACAAAGAGCTCATTGTCATTTATTCTGTATCTGAATACTCTGTAGCCTGGAATTTCATCAACTCCAAGTGGTTCGCCACATGTTCTGATAAGTGCATCAATTTCACGTCTTATTGCGACGATCATTCCGATTTTCATAGCAGGTTATTCCTTTCTTTAAGTCAACGGAAGAATCACATCTTTACCAAGATATTCATCTCCACCATTTATTCTTGTGAAGAATCCACTGTCCGAATAGAATGTGTATTCTCCGAAATATATCTTTCCATCCACATTGTACAGGTCGATTCTTACATGTGGAAATTCAGATGAGAGCTTTTCAGCAATCGCTTTCATCTCATCGAAGTTTGAAGGTAGCTTTATTTTCTCGCCCGCTTCAATTGCTTTTACACAGTCAGGATTGAACGGAAGAATTTCACCCTTCATATTCATATGGATATTTCTGTGATTGTCACTTAAGCGGTTAAGACATACAAGAAGGTGTGTTGCTTTTCCCTGATTGCAATAGAACTTGTAGTCAGTGAGGTTCCCTCCTGAATCCTCCATATACTTTTCACAGACTATTTTTCTTGGAACATCCCTGTAGCTCCATTCACGTCCAACAAGATAGTAGTCTTCCTTAAGTGCAGCTCTAAGATCACGTCTTACCTTCTTTACGTTAAGACTGCTTTTATCTTTACAGATATACATACCACGTCCAGAATTATGGTTGCATTTAAGGACAAATCTTTCAGGAAGGGTATCAAAATCAATCTGATCAGGACTGTCATATACTCCATGGAGTGGAATAACATACTCTTCTCCAAGTACCTTCTTAATATGTTCCTTTACAAGATACTTGTCGCAGTACACCGTCATCTTCGGATCTCTCATATTAAGCTTAATCCACTGAATCTTTTCAGTGAATTTAACTGGATTAGAAAGGTCTGGATACACACCAAAATGAGCCCTGTACTTCTCTTTTACATATGTCTCATCATCCATATGTCTGTAGAAGCCAAGATTGGAATTTACTATCCATCTGTAGTTTCTGTCAGACAGATACTTTCTGCCCTTCTCTACTATCCCATCTATGTGTTCCTCACCTATATTATTTCATCTTTTCAGGAAGGATAAGGTCACTTCCCATAAAGTCATCTCCACCATTAAGCCATCTGAAATATCCACTGTCAGAATAGAATGTGAATTCTCCAAAGTAAATCCTTCCGTCTACATCATACATATCCATTCTTACATGAGGAAATCCCTGAGAAAGTTTTTCTGCGATACTTTTCATTTCTTCATAGTTTTCTGGAACAGGAACGGTAAGGCCATCTTCTATTGCCTTTTCGCATGAAGAGTTGTATGGCATGATCTCCCAGTTTTCACTCATATGAAGATTTTTGTGAGTACTTTTGAATCGGTCAAAGCAAATAAGGGTGTCCTTTGCCTTACCATGGTTACAGTAGAACTTGTAATCATTGAACTCACCATTTGAATCTTCCATATATTCTTCGCATATTATCTTTCTTGGAACATTCTTATAGCACCATTCACGTCCAGTAAGGAAATAGTCCTCTTTAAGTCCTTTTCTTAATCCGGCCTTCACCTTTTCAACGTCCATTTTTGACTTATCTTTACAGATATACATGCCCTTTCCTGAATTGTGATTGCATTTAAGAACAAACCTGTCTGGAAGTGCATCAAAATCAATTTCATCAGGACTGTCATATACACCAAGAAGTGGAATAAGATATTCTTCACCTATTACTTCCTTTATGTAGTCTCTTACAAGATACTTGTCACAGCAGACTGTCATCTTTGGATTATGATAATAGAGCTTAAGCCACTGGAGCTTTTCAACATATCCCTTTGGGTTCTCAAGGTCAGGATAAACTCCGAAACAGGCTCTGTATTTCTCCTTTACATATTTTTCATCATCCATACTGTTATAGAAACCGAGATTGGAATTTACAATCCATCTGTAGTCTCTGTCAGTAACATATTTGATTCCTTTTTTAAGAATATTCAATTTTATTTATCTCCTAAAGACTTTTTTAAGCAAAGTCTTTACCATTCCCGGATAGAAAACAAGATTCACAATAAGCATAATGAATAGTGTGGTAAATGCTACAGGGAAGCCTGTAAGTACCCACTGAAGATATCCATCAACTATGTGTGCGAAACGTCCTGCAATATTATAAATAAGGACAAATGTAAGGATATCTACACCCATCTGCTTTAAGAAGGCGCTGTATGGTCTTCCCATCATATCTTTTGATACATAATATGCAAGCCAGCATGTATGGAATGTCATGGAGCATATTGTTCCAATGGCAACCCCGATAAGGCCAAGGAAGTTTACACATGAAACTGATACAACAACATTTATTGCTGCAGCCAAAATATATGCGCCCTTTGTCTCCTTGTACTTTCCACCTGCAAGAACTGTAATATTGTATGGAAGTCTCAAGCAGTGGATTCCATGGGCAATGGTAAGAAGCAGTGCAAAGAGTGGCTGATTGTAGTTGGCATCAACAATTCCCTCTGTATATACCATTACGAATGGAAGAATTAAAACAGCTGCACATCCGAAGAAGAAAAGTGTAACTGAATGAAGAAGCCACTCAGTCCAGCTGAATACGCTGTTAAGTGTATCTATTTCCTTCTTTGCCCATAGTTCTCCAAGAAGCGACTGTACACCACCTGTAAGTGCTGTAAGAAGCTGCTTTAATCCATTTTCAACAAGATAGTAAACGGAATATATTGATACATTTGCAAATGTTGAAAATACAGTCAGTACAATATGGTCAGTTCCATCAATCAGAATTGATGCGAGGTGCTGTGCAACTCCATCCCATTTCTGCTTGATTGGTTCTCCTTCAAACTCGATCTTTCTATCAATAGTATAATGTCTGTCAACATAGATACGGAGTACCAGTGGACGAACTGCATATATAAGGGATGTAGCAAGCTTCACAATCTGAATCGGAGCATTAAGCCTTATAAGTACTACACAGGAGAGAGTATTTGCAATTGAAAGCACAATGTGACAGATATTCTGAACATAGCCTCTCTGATCTGCAGAAAGAAGAATACGTTCAGCAAGTCCGAAATAGTACTGTGCAAAGGTACTTATACTCATTGCAACAATGAGTGTTCCTGTATAAATAAATCCGAATTCACTGTTTGAAATAAAAGGATAGATGAAGAAAAGAACAACAACATATCCAAGAAGGATATTTCCGATTTTTCTGAAGAATCTGTGACCGGAAACGAACATCTTTGATATTTCTTCATTATCATGGTCTGCAAGAGGTTTGTAGAGTGATGACTGAAGTACTGTTCCAACTCCGAATTCCATAAATGTAACTATGGACAGGAACTGGGTAATTGAATTTACCAGCCCGTTTACATCCGAACCGAAGTGTCCAAGAATAAGGCGTGGCACAATAAAACCGCAGATGATTACAGTTATCTGCAGCACAAATGATGAAATTGTATTCTTTGCCAGCTTTTTCTTTCTCATGCTTTAATCCTGGAATATATATTTTTTGAGGAGTTCACAGGCAACTTCAATATCGTATCCTGCCTTTCTGAAGTCCTCTTTTGTATCTTTTCTTTCTTCTGAAACCTTTTCAAGCGCTTTCTCTGCCCAGAAAACCCTGTCTCCTAACGGAAGATATGTAAGGAGGCCTGTAATATCAGCCTCTTTTGTAATTGTATCTGAAAGAACAACAGGAAGTCCTGATGCCTGCGCTTCAATTACTGTATTAGGCATTCCTTCATAGAATGATGGGAATACAAAGAGATCCATTGCTGAAAGTATCTTTTTCACATCTGGTCTTACGCCAAGGAAATGAGTGCAGTCATCAATCTTAAGAGTCTTTGCATACTTCTTCATTGCCTCTTCATCAGCACCAGTTCCTGTAAGGATAAGGTGTGCATCAGGTCTTTTCTTCTTTATTTCACTGAAAACTTCAAGAAGGAATGAGTGATTCTTCTGTGGAACAAACCGTCCTATATGACCAACTGCAAGTGCATCAGATGGAATATTGAGATACTCTCTCAATTCGTCTCTTTTCTCTTCTGAAAATGAATACTCATCATAGTCAAGACCATTAGGAAGAATATGAACTTCTCCATTCATATATGCCTCTTCACCAAAGGTATACTTTCCCGCAAGATCAGATGGAGCAAGCTTCACATCAACATACTTTGCATATAAATTTCTTCCCATGCGGTTAAGGAATTCTGTCTTCTTTCCGCCACCATCACTGGAATTGCTTGAACGGGCTGCTGTAACCTTTGCTCCTGCCTTCTTTGCAATCTTTAAATCCATAAGGCCAAGACCGTTTGATGTGATACGGAGCACATATTCGTAGCCGTTTTTCTTTATGACTTTTCTCAGTGCTCTTCTGAATGCAAAGAGGTCCTTTGACTTAGGAGGGATATAGTAGATTTTTCCACCAAGTTCCTTTATCTCCTTGTCATAGACTCCTTTTCTGTTTTCATTTACACCGAAGTCAATTCTGTATTTTGTTCTGTCAATTTTTCTGAGGAGCTTCATCATATATGTTTCAGCTCCCCCAGCATCCATGATGCTTACAAGACATAAAAGTCTTTTAATCTTAGGTCTTCCCATTTTCTACGCCAGTTCTATAAGTTCATCAAGTATTTCAGGTCTGAAGGATTCTGCCTTTTTAAGACAGTTCTTCTTAAGTGAAATAACCATATCTGTATTATCCTTTATCATACGGAGTTTTTCTTTCAATTCCTCCACATTTCCTGTTTCATAACCAATTCCGGTAATGCCATCATCAATTACATCGCTGAAACTGTTCCATCTGGATGAAAGAACTGGAACACCAGAACAGTATGCATCAATTATTGTTCCAGGGACACCTTCACCAGGATATCTTGTAGGGAATGCAAGAAGGAAATATCTGCTTACTGTTTCCACGCTTTTCCTGGAATCAATCATTCCCATATAGTTTACGGCATCTCCTGCCTTTTCTATCATTTCAGTGAACTCTTCTCTGTAGCCTTCTTCTATCTGTCCATAGATATCAAGAGTATATATGGTTTCTCCTGCTTCACGGTTTACTGCAGTTACTGCTTCTGTAATATCATCAAGGCCCTTAAGCTTTGTTACACGGGAGAATGTACATATTTTAAGCGGAAGTGAATATTCTGTTTCAAGGTCTTCCTCTTTAAGAATCTCAATATCCTTTGTATTTGGAATTACCTTCAGATTTGTAAAGCCCTGTTCAAGAAGAGCCTTCTTCATGGTCTCTGTTTCAGGATAGATTGCATCAAGTTTCTTTAAGGTATTTCTTAATACAGGCTTATTTCTGGTGAGCTCTGGAAGCCAGGCACCGATTACACTGTAGTGAAGCTTCTTTTTAAAGAATCTGTTAAGTGCTACAAGGTAAAAAGGAAAGATTCTGACACTGTTCTGAGCTGGAAGTATAATTATATTGTCACATGTCCTAAGCATCCTGAAAAGGCCGGAAAGGCACTTTAAAAGGGCTTTCTTTCCACCATAGGTATCCAGTGTCATAACCTGGTCTTCCCCATAGACCTTCTTCATTTCAGCTGTGAGATTTTTTTTTTTTACATTCTGGCCATCGAGGAAAACCCTGTCTCCTCCAAAGTGGCCGCATATTCCGATTTTCATAAGCTTTTTCTCCACTACTTTAACCTTTATATTATACCATACCTTTATTTAAAAATGAAAGAATGTTGCACGTCAGCATAAATGCCATTTAAAATGACATATTTACCCAAAACAATTGACACCATGCCTGTACACTGATATGATATTGTTAATCATAACAGCATATGAAGCGCAATGAGGTATAAATATGAAGAAACTATCAAGAGAACTGCTCGTAAAAACAGTAGTTGAAAAGAGAAAAGAAAAGAAGATTACACAGGTAAAACTTGCGGAACTTACCGGTATCAACCGTGGTATGATCGGAAGACTTGAAAATATGGACTACACACCAACCGTGGAACAGCTTGAAGCCCTTTCGGAAGTCCTTGATTTTGATATTACATCACTTTTCCTTCCGGAAAACAGCGGAAGAAGATGTGAGGAAAAGAGCTACAACATCGCAGTTGCAGGAACAGGCTATGTAGGACTTTCCATTGCAACACTCCTTTCCCAGCACAACCATGTAACTGCCGTTGATATCGTAAAAGAAAGAGTCGATATGGTTAACAGCAGAATTTCAACAGTTCAGGATGACTATATCGAAATGTACTTAAGAGAAAAGTGCCTGGACCTTTCTGCAACTCTTGACTGGAAGAAGGCTTATTCTGACGCCGACTTCGTTGTAATTGCTGCTCCAACAAACTATGATTCAAAGAGAAACTTCTTCGACACATCTGCAGTTGAAAGTGTAATTGAAGAAGTCCTCAGTGTAAATCCAGATGCCATGATGGTTATAAAGTCAACCATCCCTGTAGGATATACTGAATCAGTAAGAGAGAAATACAATACAAAGAACATCATCTTCAGCCCTGAGTTTTTAAGAGAATCCAAGGCACTTTATGACAATCTCTACCCAAGCCGTATTATCGTATCATATGATACTGAAACAGAGGAAAAGGCCCATATATTTGCAAACCTTCTTAAGGATGGTGCAATAAAGAAGGATATTGATGTCCTCTTCATGGGGTCCACCGAAGCAGAAGCTGTAAAGCTTTTTGCAAACACATATCTGGCCCTCCGTGTATCATACTTCAATGAACTTGATACCTATGCAGAAACAAAGGGACTTGATACTCAGGAGATTATAAACGGTGTATGTTTAGACCCTAGAATCGGCTCACACTACAACAATCCATCCTTCGGTTACGGAGGATACTGCCTTCCAAAGGATACAAAGCAGCTCCTTGCAAACTTTGAAAACGTACCTGAAAATCTCATCAAAGCCATTGTTGAAAGCAACCGTACAAGAAAGGATTTCATAGCAGATCAGGTTTTAACCATGGCTGGATACTATGACTATCATGACAAGGGTGACTATTCACCATCTGAAGAAAAGGAATGTGTAATTGGTGTCTACCGTCTCACTATGAAATCAAACTCCGATAACTTCAGACAGTCATCAGTTCAGGGCGTAATGAAGAGAATAAAGGCTAAAGGTGCAAAGGTTATCATCTACGAACCAACTTTAAATGATGGAGAGACCTTCTTCGGTTCCCTTGTTGTAAATGACCTCAAGAAGTTCAAGAAGAAGAGCCAGGCAATTATTGCAAACCGCTATGATGAATGCCTTGATGATGTAAAAGACAAGGTATATACAAGAGACATATTCAAAAGAGACTAATAGAAAAAGCCTGAGCATGCGCTCAGGCTTTGATGTTATATTCAGTATCTAGAAACTCTTTTCATAGAACTTCTTTTTAAGTACACCATAGAACATGTTCCAGCAGGCAAACCATAAGGCAACAGGAGAAGGTTTTTCATCACACATGTGGAAAAGATCATAGTGGCTCTTGAACTTTCTTCTGAATTTGTCGTGACTGATGCTTCCTTTTCTTATTCTGTACTTTGCAAGATTTTCCTTTAAGAGATAACAGCATGCATCTGGCTTTTTGTAGAGCTGAAGACGGATAGCATAGTCGTTATTCTTCTTTATATCCTTTATCTGGATGAGACCAAATACCTTTGCGCTGTACATCATTGTAAGCTGACCGATATAGTCATAGTTGTACATCTTTCTTCTGTTAACCTTTTCAGGTCCTGTAACATAGATATTTACAGGGTTTGAACTTTCATCAATCTTTTCATACTCTGTATATGAAAAGCTGTAACCGTTTTCGTTCATGAACCTGATCTGATGCTCAAGCTTTTCCGGAGCCCACAGGTCATCGGAATCAAGGAACGCAATCCACTCGCCTTCCGCTTCACGGAGTGCACGGTTCCTTGTAAGGGCTGCACCTGAATTCTTTTCATTATGGAAATATCTGATTCTTGGATCTCCGTATGACTCTACAATCCTATCTGTATTGTCTGTTGAACAGTCATCTACGATTATAAGTTCCCAGTTCCTGTATGTCTGAGCCATAACAGAATCTATGGTTTCTCCAATAAACTTCTCTGTATTCCAGGAAGGCATAATTATTGATACGAGTCCGTCTTTCATATATATTCTTCCTTTCCTACTTGAGTACTGCAAAAACTGTTCTTATCATGATTCCGATTTCTCCGAAGAATGAGAAATTACGGATTGCTTCCAGGTTGTATTCCATCTTCTTTGGAAGAACCTCTTCAATATATGCTCTGTCTATATCACTCTTTCCTTCAAGAATCTTATCCTCATCCTTGAAACGGATACTTGCTTCAGAAGTCACCCCTGCCTTCAAAAGAAGCGTTGCATTCATTTCATCTGTATAGGCATTTACATACTTTGGTACTTCCGGTCTTGTTCCAACAAAGCTCATGGTTCCACGGAAGATATCTATAAGCTGACAGAATTCGTCAAGACGGAACTTTCTTATGAACTTTCCGACCTTTGTGATTCTTGCATCCCCCTTTGTTGTTACTGCAGAACCGATCTTGTCAGCGTTATTTACCATGGAGCGGAACTTGAAGATTCTGAATTCTTCCCCATACTGGGTTACTCGAACCTGTCTGAAGAATACTGGACCTGGTGAATCCAGTTTGATTGCAACTGCAATCAGAAGAAATACAGGGGAAAGAACAAGGAGCATGATAAATGACACTACAAGATCAAATGCTCTTTTAAGAACAAGGGCACCCTTTTTCTTTGAAAGCATATCGTAGTATACTTTTACCTCTTCAGTTTTCATGAACTCAGGAAGTTCTTCCCACTTTTTAAGCATTTATCTGATATATCCTTTGCAGATTTCTACGAAGTTTGAAATTACATAATCCACATCTTCATCAGTCAGGCATGTATGAAGTGGGATTGTGATTTCATTTGCGAAAAAGTCATAGGAGTTTGGATAATCCTTGATGTCAAATCCAAGTTCCCTGTATGCAGTCATCATTGGAAGTGGCTTGTAGTGAACGTTACAGGCGATTTCCTTTTCTGCCATCTTTGTAATGATTTCCTGTCTTTCATCATATGTGATTCCAGGAACACGGCAGATATATAAATGGCCTGATGACTGGTATGAATCTGTGTAGTGGTTAAGAGAAATTATTCCGATTTCACGGAATGCCTTATCATACTTCTCAACTATTTCTCTACGTCTCTTTAAGAGTCCTTCATATCTCTCAAGCTGAGCAAGGCCGATACCAGCTACAACATCTGTCATATTGCACTTGGACCAAGGACCTACAATATCATATTCCCATGCGCCAAGCTTTGTCTTTGCAAGGGCATCCTTTGACTGACCGTGGAGAGAAAGAAGCTGGATCTTGTGATAGATTTCTTCATTGTCGATTCCAGGAATTGTCTTCCATGTAAGAGCTCCACCTTCTGCTGTTGTAAGGTTCTTTACTGCGTGGAATGAGAAGCTGGAGAAGTCAGCGATTTCTCCTACCATTTTTCCATGCCACTTTGCACCAAAGGCATGAGCTGTATCAGATGATACAATAATTCTTCCAAATGCCTTCTGAATCTCGTTTGATGGTCTGAAAAGGTCCTTCTTTTCATTTACGATTTCATAAATCTTATCGTAGTCACATGGAATTCCGCCAAGGTCTACAGGGATAATTACCTTTGTCTTTTCTGTGATGGCGTCTCTCATCTTGTCATAGTCCATTTCAAGAGAATCGCCTCCAACTACATCTACCATTACAGGTGTAGCACCAACATGGCATACGATGGATGCAGTTGCTGTATATGTATATGCAGGAACGATTACTTCATCTCCAGGTCCAATTCCAAGAACTCTTAATGCCATTTCCCCGCATGCTGTCTGTGAATTAAGGCATACAGCACGGTCTGCATGTGTATATTCAGCAATCTTCTTTTCAAATTCCTTTGTCTTAGGTCCTGTTGTAATCCAGCCTGACTTTAAGGCTTCTACAACAAGTTCAATTTCCTTTTCTGTAATATCCGGTGGTGAAAACTGTACTCTCATATATTTCAATCTCCTTTTCAAAAGATATATTTATAAATTGTTGACTATATATTTTATCATTTTTCACATATCAACTCAATAATTCTTAATACATTTGTATAAGCCGTTCCTGCATATTTTTTGTACTTTTTAATGCACTCAAGGATATAGTTATGATATAATTAGATGTTAAAGATTTTACTCAAACTTAATAAGGAGATAACAATTATGCAGAGAAGAATTGGAACAGTTTCAAGAGGCTTACGTGCACCAATCGTAAAGGAAGGCGAAGACCTTAGAAAGATTGTTGTAGACACATTTATGGATTGTGTGAACAATGGCGAATTTGAAATCGGTAGAAAGGATGTTCTTGCTATTACAGAATCAATCCTTGCTCGTTCCCAGAAGAACTATGCTTCAACAGATGATATCGCTTCCGACGTAAAGGCAAAGCTCGGTGGAGAAACTGTAGGTGTAGTATTCCCTATTCTTTCAAGAAACAGATTCGCAATCTGTCTCAGAGGAATTGCAAGGGGCTGCAAGAAGGTCGTTTTGATGCTTAGCTATCCAAGCGACGAGGTCGGCAATCACCTTCTCGATATTGACCTTTTAGACGCAAAGGGAGTTAACCCATATACTGACGTTCTTACACAGGCCGAATTCGAGGGAATGTTTGGGAAATCAAAGCACACATTTACTGACATTGACTATGTAAACTACTACAAATCATTAATCGAAGAAGAAGGGGCAGAAGCAGAAGTAATCTTCGCTAACAACCCAAGAAAGATCTTAGACTACACTAAGAAGGTACTTTGCTGTGACATCCACACAAGAAAGAGAACAAAGAGACTCATTCTTGAAGCTGGTGGAGAAACAGTTCTTTCACTTGATGACATCATGACAGCTCCAGTTAACGGTTCAGGATGCAACCCAACTTACGGACTCCTTGGTTCAAACAAGGCTACTGAAAAGATGGTTAAGCTTTTCCCTGTTAACTGTACAGAATTCGTTGAAGGTGTTCAGGAAGACATCAAGAAGCTTACAGGAAAGACTGTAGAAGTTATGGTATACGGAGACGGAGCTTTCAAGGATCCAGTAGGAAAGATCTGGGAACTTGCAGACCCAGTAGTATCCCCTGGTTACACTAAGGGACTCATCGGTCAGCCAAACGAACTTAAGCTTAAGTATCTTGCTGATAACGACTTCGCAGACCTTAAGGGAGATGAACTTAAGGAAGCTATGGTTAAGGCTATCAAGGAAAAGGATGCAAACCTTAAGGGACAGATGGCTACAGAAGGTACTACTCCAAGACAGCTTACAGACCTTCTTGGATCACTCTGTGACCTTACATCAGGTTCCGGAGACAAGGGAACACCTTTCATCTACATACAGGGTTACTTCGATAACTATACAGACTAGTTAATCTTAAAGAGGAGCCTAAGCTCCTCTTTTTATTTAAGGAGACAGATTATGGCATCAAAAGTATATTTTACAGATTTGAGAGTAAAGACTGGGGACAGTCTTTTAAACAAGTTCAAAAGACTTATCATTAAAGGTGGAATCGATCAGATTGATTTCACTGGAAAATACGTTGCAGTAAAGATTCACTTCGGTGAATACGGCAACATGGCATTCCTTCGTCATCAGTATGCAAGAACTCTCTGTGACATGATTAAGGAAAGAGGAGGAAAGCCATTTTTAACTGACTGTAACACTCTTTATGTAGGTTCTCGTGGAAATGCACTTGACCACCTCGACTGTGCATTTGCTAACGGTTACAACCCTCTTTCAACTGGAGTTCATACAATTATAGCTGACGGACTCCGTGGAACTGATGAAAGAGAAGTTCCTGTAGTTGGCGGAGAATACGTAAAGAAGGCAAAAATCGGCGCAGCAATTGCTGAAGCTGATATTATCATTTCCCTTACTCACTTCAAAGGTCATGTTTCAGCAGGTTTCGGCGGAGCGCTTAAGAACATCGGAATGGGAGCAGGTTCAAAGAAGGGCAAGATGGAAATGCACAGTTCTGCAACTCCAAGAATCATTGAAAAGAACTGCATCGGATGCGGTAACTGCGTAAGACACTGTGCAAATGATGGTGTACATGTTGTTGATGGCAAAGCTGTAATTGATGAAGACAAGTGCTTAGGCTGCGGATACTGCCTTGCATACTGTCCAAAGGCAGCAATTACTACAAAGTGGGATGAAGCAAAACCTGTACTTAACAGAAAGATTGCAGAGTACACAAAGGCTGTAATTGACGGAAAGCCAAACTTCCACATTTCAATGATTCAGGATGTATCCCCAGACTGCGACTGTGAAGGCGGAAACGACGTTCCACTTGTACCAAACATCGGAATGCTCTGTTCCTTCGACCCTGTTGCACTCGACCAGGCATGTGTAGATATGGTTAACAGGGCACCAATCACAAATGAAGCTGCACTCCACGATCACGACTGTTCCTGTCACGAACATGAACATGATCTTTTCAAGATGGTTCACCCAGATACTGACTGGCAGGCAGGTTTAGACCATGCTGTAAAACTCGGAATGGGAACAAGAGAATACGAACTTGTAACTTTATAGGGGTAAAGAGATGCGAAAGCATCTCTTTTTTATGAGCTGATTTAAGAATTATTGAAAAGTATATGTTTTTACAATATATTTTTATTGAAAAGTATATACTTTAATGGTATATTTTTATTGAAAAGTATAGTTTTTGATTATAAAAATATATTGAAAAATATAAGTGCTATGTTAAAAAGAAAAATTGAATCGGTAATTGAAGAACATCTCACTTCAGGATCATCAAAAATACTTCTTGTTGATGGAGCAAGACAGGTTGGAAAATCCTATATCATAAGACATGTGGGAAAGAAGCTCTTCAAGAACTACATTGAACTTAATATGTCCGAAGATAAGCTGGGACACCAGTCCTTCAAAAACATAAAAACAGTAGATGACTTCTATCTCCAGGTAAGCATTTCAGCAGGATTATCTATGGGTAATAAGGAAGACACCCTGATTTTTATTGATGAAATACAGGAATACCCAGAACTTCTTACCCTACTTAAATTTCTCGCTCAGGATAACAGATTTACCTATATTGCAAGTGGCTCCCTCCTGGGAGTTACTCTATCTAAGACCACGTCCATTCCAATAGGAAGTATACGACAGGTTAGAATGTATCCCCTGGATTTTGAGGAATTCCTTTATGCAAACGGCATAAACGAAACTGCAGTTGCATCCTTAAAAAACAAATTCAGCAATATGGAAACTCTCGACGAGAACATTCATAATAGAATTATGGATATTTTCAGGAAGTATCTGCTTGTTGGAGGTATGCCTGATGCTGTAAACATATATATATCAGAAAAGAATATTGTAAAAGTCCGCGAGTATCAGAACGAGATTCATGAATACTATGGTATAGATGCATCCAAATATGACAAAGAAAACAAACTCAAGATAAAACGCATCTATGACCTCATACCATCCAATATGGAAAACAAAAAGAAAAGAATTGTTGCAAAAGACATAGAACCGGATAAAAGCAACCGTACATTCTTTTCATATCAGGATTCCTTTGATTATCTTATCAGCGCAGGTATTTCCCTTGGTGTTCAGGCAGTTTCAACACCTGTATTTCCACTGATTCAGGCAAGCGGAAAGAATCTCTTGAAACTGTATCTTAACGACGTCGGACTTCTGACCGCGCTTCTTTACGGAAACAATATCAGGGCAATTCTTGATGATGAAAGAAGTATAAATCTTGGCTCAGTATATGAAACTGTTGTAGCAAGCGAACTCATAGCTCATGGACATAAACTTTTCTACTATGACAATCGCACAAAAGGCGAAGTTGATTATCTTATAGACGATTATGACAGTCTCTCCGTGCTGCCTATAGAAGTAAAATCCGGAAAAGACTATTCAATCCATAGTGCACTTACAAACTTTACAAAGAATGAAGACTATTCCGTTAAAAAAGCTTATGTGCTTTCCAATGAACGTGAAATAAAAAGCAAAGGAAAAATAACATATCTTCCAATCTACTATGTCATGTTTCTGTAATTCATATATTGCAACAAAAAAGAGCGACCATTGGTCGCTCTTTTGATTTTTAGATACTAGTCAGCCTGGTAAGGAAGAAGTGCAACGATTCTTGCTCTCTTTACAGCTGTGTTTACTGCTCTCTGGTGCATAGCACAAGTTCCAGTAACTCTTCTTGGTAAAATCTTACCTCTTTCTGTAATGTAGTGACGAAGTGTATCAACATCCTTGTAGTCACATACCTTGTTTGTATCTGCGCAGAACTGGCATACTTTCTTTCTTCTCATGCCACCTCTCTGTGGTCTCTTTTCCATATGATTATCTCCTTTCCTTTAGAATGGAATATCCTCTTCAATGCTACTGAAAGCACTTGGGACTGGGTCATTTGAAACAGGTCTTGATGCCTGCTGTGATGACTGGTCTCTGTCTCCCCATTCCAAAAATTCTACTCTGTTTGCTACTACATCTGTAGTATAGACAGTCTGATTATCCTTGTTAGTATAGCTGCCTGTCTGGATTCTGCCTTCTACTGCAACAAGTCTACCCTTCTTAAGGTACTTTTCACAGTTTTCAGCCTGCTTTCCATAAACGATTACTCTTGGGAAGTCTGTCTTTCTTTCTGCACCTGCTGCAACTGGTCTATCAATTGCAAGAGTGAGATTGCAGACTGCCATCTGAGTACCGGCAGTATATCTGAGTTCTGGATCTCTTGTTAATCTTCCGATTAAATTAACGCTGTTCATTGTTATCTCCTATTTTTCATCCTTGTTGATGATGATGTGTCTGATAACGTTATCTGAGATCTTTAATCTTCTGTCGAGTTCTTTTGGAAGAGTTGCATTTCCCTTGAATGTTACGAGTACATAGTAACCTTCAGTATTCTTGAGAATAGGGTATGCGAGTTTCTTCATTCCTAAAGTTTCTACCGCACCTACTTCACCATCAGCAGCAATAATTGTCTTAACTGTTTCAACTGTTGCTTCCTTCTTTTCATCTTCTAAAGTAGGGTTGATAACGAGCATAACTTCATAATTAGTCATATTTTTCACCTCCCTGTGGACTATGTGGCGACAGCCGAATTACTGTCGCAGAGAACCGCACGATAATCGTGCCATATTATTATACTATATTTCATCCAAATTTCAAGAAGAAAATGCTACAAAATTAAAGAAAAAGTGAGATATTTACTGGGTTTTGGGAGTATAATAGTGAGGAAAAAGGAAGGTAGGTAACCTATGGCAAAATATGAAAAACTTACAAAATTTATCCCTGTAATGGATAGTGACGAATTCGGTGAATGGGAAGAAAATGGTGATCTCCGCTATGTAGCATATCACGATTTCGTATACAGATTTTTTGATATCGTTGTCGATATGACAGAAGACGAAAAGTACTACACTCAGGAAGGTGTAGAAGAGATACTTGATGAATGCGGTATATATATGATGGATGGTATGACATATCTTGATATCCCGGTTGACAGTCTTTCAGGAGATGCTGTTCTTGTATTCCTTAACCTCATCCAGAGAGAGGAAATGGAAGAAGGCGGAGTTATCTTAAGTCTCCTTGAAGACAGAGTTATTTTAAAGTGGCTCGAAAGACTTGAAGAACTCGACAGGATGGAGGCTTAGTTATGTGGATTGTGTTTGCTGTTCTTTCATCAGTCTTTGCTGCACTCACATCAATACTCGCAAAAATCGGAATTGAAAATGTGAACTCAAACCTTGCTACAGCAATCCGTACTCTTGTGGTTGTTGTAATGGCATGGGGTATGGTCTTTATAACTGGTGCTCAGGGAGGAATTGCTGACATCTCTAGAAAGAGCTGGATTTTCCTTATATTATCAGGACTCGCAACAGGTCTTTCATGGCTCTTCTACTATAGAGCACTCCAGATGGGAGAAGCATCAAAGGTTGTTCCAATCGACAAGATGAGTGTAGTTATTACTCTTGTTCTTGCATTCCTTTTCCTTCACGAGCAGTTTACAGCGAAGTCATTTATTGGATGTATCCTGATTGCTGCAGGAACACTTGTAATGGTTCTTTAATATCTTATGATACAAAAATGAGCAGGTAATATACCTGCTCATTTATTATGTCCACTTTTTACTGGATTGAATCCACATATGCTGAAATCTTTTTCTTGTCAAATCTGTATGCTCCGGAATCGCTCTTCTCATACATGGTTTTGTCAAGGAGGGCCGCTGCAAGTCTGTCCTCAATTCCAAGTCCATCTGTAATAGTTCTGTTTACATGACATGTTGCCTTTTCAGGATCAGATGTAACTGAAAGATCCATCATAACATTAATAACCTGTCCATCAGACATTGTTACTTCCACATTCTTTTTTCCAGCAGGATTTCCTTTGAACTCTACTACGAGTTTTCTTAAACTGTATGGTTTTGTATATGCTTCCTGCTCATAGTACATGGCTGAACCTGAATAGTTTCTTGGAGCCTTTCCTGTTGAAAGGCTGTTTCTGTCAAACTGAGCAGTAACATTATCAATCTTTATTTCCTTTATATATCTGCTTTCTGTAATATTATCAAGGAAAGTGAATGGAATATATGTAATACCGTTTTCACTTAGGCACACTGCACTGTCATTAAGCATTACAGGTGTTTCTACTTTTGTGAAACCTGATGTCCTTATTTTCAGGAATACAAGAACCGCAATAATCAGGAATATTGTGATTACCGCTATAAGGATGTCTCTAGTCTTTTCTTTAATCTGCATAATACTGTCCTCCTGTGATATATTCTACCAAAGAGTTGAGCTAATGTCATCATGCATAAAATATTTTGGAAAAAGCCTTTCATATGTCGCATTTCTATTATAAATGTCCCTTTGTATATGATACCATTTGCATATGAATATGCTTTAGAAAGCGAAAAATCTAGTAGATATACAGGAGGAGATTTACATGGGAATTTTAGGTAAGGCAATCGGTTCAGCTGTAGCACAGGGTATCGGTAAAGGTGTAAAGGATGCAGTTGGAGCTGCAGTAGGAAAAGCTGTTCAGCCAGCAGCTGAAAATCTTGCAAATGCAGGAGCAGCTCATGTAAATGCAGCCGCAGCTCAGTTAAATGCTACTACTGCTGAACTCAACCAGGCAACTGCAGAACTCAATCAGGCTGCAGCAGCATCAGGAGTAAAGGTAAATTCAGCTGAAGCAGCTCAGGGATTTGCAGGTTTAAAGGCAAATCTTGAAAACTGGGCAACTGAACTTTCAAAGAACCTGAAGGAATGTCCAAACTGTGGTGCTGAATGTGAAGCATCAAGATCATTCTGTCCAGAGTGTGGCACAAAGCTTCCTGAAACAAATATGGCAGAACAGTATGTATGTCCAAAGTGCGGCAAGCAGAACACACTTGAAACAAAGTTCTGTGCTGACTGTGGCGAAGTACTTCCAGCATACAGGGAAGAATACGAAGCTGAATTAAAGGAAAAGGAAGAAGAAAAGAAGAGACTTGAAGAAGAACAGAAGAGACAGGAAGAACTTGCTGCATTAAAGGAAAAGAACAAGACTGCAGCAGAAGAAAACAAGGAAAAGCTTAATGCAATCAAGGGTGACATCTCAGAAGGTGCTCAGAAGGTTGCAGGAAAGGCACTTGATGTAGCTTCAGGACTTCTTGGAAAGTTAAAGAAATAGGATTTAATCTAAGGTCTGACAGATGTCAGACCTTTTTCTTTTACCAAAAGCCTCAGTTTATGATATAATTCATATCTGAAAGGAAGCAGAGAAATGAAAGAACCTATACTTGTCATAATGGCTGCGGGTCTCGGGTCCCGTTTCGGAGGCTTAAAGCAGATTACACCAATCGTTGATAACGACATCATCATGCACTACTCAATCTATGATGCAATCCGTGCAGGATTCAAAAGAGCAGTGCTTGTAATAAAAGAAGAAAATCAGGAGGATTTCGACAGAATCCTTGGTAATGCAAAGAATCATATTGAAATCAGCTACTGCTATCAGAAGATGGATGATATTCCAGAAGGGGCAGTTATTCCGGAAGGAAGAACAAAGCCATGGGGTACAGGTCATGCCATGCTTGCTGCAAGAAATCTTGTTGATGCACCATTTGTAGTAATAAACTCCGATGACTACTATGGACCTGATGCATTCAGTAAAATCTATGATCATCTTAAAACAGGTAAAGGCTATGCCATGGTCGGATACTATATCGAAAACACTCTTACAGAAAACGGCACAGTTGCACGTGGTGTATGCAGTGAAGAAAACGGTAAGCTTAAGACCATAAACGAAAGACTTAAAGTCAGAATGGAAGATGACCATATTCTTGATGAAGATACAGGTGAAACATATCCAGTACACACTCCAGTATCTTTAAACTTCTGGGGATTTTCAGAAGACTTTATGGCTGAAGCCTTAAAGAGACTTCCACTGTTCTTCTCAGAAGTAGAAAATCAGCCTGAAGCCTTCCGTTATGCAATCAGTGGAACAAATCCTTTAAAAGCTGAATTTGCCCTCCCTAACATAGTATTTCGTGTCATGCAGGAGGAAAAGAAAGATGTAACAGTTCTTGAAACAGCTGACAGATGGTATGGTGTTACATACAAGGAAGACCTTGAATCAGTTAGAAACGCCATAAGCAGAATGAAGGAAGAAGGCCTCTATCCAGTCACTCTCTTTGAATAGGCAAATTGCCCTTTTCTATTGAAAAAAGAGGCGTACTCGGTTAAAATCAAAGCATAAAAAGAAAGGTAACATTTTTATGAGTGGCAAGAAAGTAAAACCAATCAAGTTTGTAGGCCCATTAGCAAAGCTCGCATCCACACTTCCATTCCTCATCGGAAAAGGTAAGGAAGTTGATAAGCTTATGGAAAAGGACTACTACGGTGAGTCTGTTGAACTTGGATACAGGTGTGCAAAAGAATGGTGCAAGACTGTATGTGACAGGCTTAAGGTTAATATAATAGTACATAATCCAGAGAATCTCCCAGAAGGTGGCGGACATGTATATGTATGCAACCATCAGGGAATGTTTGATATAGTAAGTCTCCTTGTAATAACAAAGGAACCAACTGGAGCAATTGCAAAGAAGGAGTTCGAAAAGTTCCCGATTTTAGGACCTTGGGTAAGACGACTTCATGGTGTATTCATTGACCGTACAAACGCACGTACTGCAGTAGATTCCATCAAGTATGGAGTAGCAAACATAAAAAATGGTGTTTCCATGATGATTTTCCCTGAAGGAACAAGATCCCGTGATGGTGTTCTTCAGGAATTCCATAAGGGTTCCTTCAAACTTGCAACAGGTGCAAAGGCAGATATCATTCCAATTGCCTTCATCGGTTCAAATGAAGTAGTTGAAGCAGAAGGAGAATTCAAGGAAAACGTAGACATTCATATCTATGTTCATGAAGCAATCAAAACTTCTGATATGTCCCGTGAAGAACTCGTTGCACTTCCAAAGATGGTAGAAGATATCATAAGACATACACTTGAAGAAAATACAAAGACTGAGTAGTCAGTCTTTTTTCTTTTAAATGAAAAAGCCCCGCATCTGCGGGGCATCATTTCTATCTTCCAAGACCGAAGCTGTCTCTTACTCTCTTCATGACTGGTGCTGCAATTTCCTTTGCACGTCTTGCACCATCATCTAAGATCTTGTTAAGCTCGTCAGAGTGTCTTATTTCTTCATAACGTTCTCTTATCGGCTTAAGTGCTTCAATTGTAACCTGTACAAGGTCCTTCTTGAAGTCTCCATAGCCTTTTCCTTCATACTTTGCTTCAAGTTCAGGAATGGAGATTCCTGATAAAGCACTGTAGATTGTAAGAAGGTTTGAAATACCTGGCTTGTTTTCTACATCATATCTGATTACACCATCAAGGTCAGTAGTTGCCTTCATGATTGACTTCTTGATCTTCGCATCATCATCAAGAAGCGAAATTCTTGAATGTGCGTTTGGAGCTGACTTTGACATCTTCTGAGTAGGATCATCAAGTGCCATTACTCTTGCTCCTGCCTTCATGAATCTTCCATCAGGCACTACAAATGTCTTTCCATACTTTGCATTTACCCTTATTGCAAGGTCACGAGTAAGTTCAATATGCTGCTTCTGGTCATTTCCAACTGGTACGATATCTGTATCATAGAGAAGGATATCTGCTGCCATAAGTGTTGGATATGTAAGAAGTCCAGTACCAACGGATTCCTTTCCGCCACTCTTGGACTTGAACTGTGTCATTCTGAAAAGTTCACCTGTAGTTGATGCACATGTAAGAACCCATCCAAGTTCAGCATGTTCAGATACATCTGACTGAACGAAGATAATTGCCTTCTTTGGATCAATACCTATTGCAAGATAAAGAGCTGCAACGTCAAGAATGTGTTCACGGAGAGCCTTTGGATCCTGAGGAACAGTGATTGCATGTTCATCTACGATGCAGTAGATACATTCGTTTTCGTCCTGAAGTTCAACAAACTGCTTTAAAGCTCCAAGGTAGTTTCCAAGATGGATATTACCTGTTGGCTGAACTCCGGAAAATACTCTTTTCATAATTTATACCTCCATAGGGGAGGACTACCCTCCCCGTTCGATTTAGATGCTCATCTGTTCCTGTTCGTCTTCCACTGGTGCTTCTTTTACCGGTTTCTTTGGAGCAGGTTTCTCTTCTTCATCAAGTTCATCATCCTTGATTACCTTTGCAATTGCAATGATGTTTGCATCTTCTGATACGCTCATAATCTTTACACCCTGAGTAGCACGGCCAAGCTTTGAAATTTCATTAGCCTTGATACGGATGATAATACCATCTGAGTTGATAAGAAGAACTTCATCGTCATCATCAACAACCATAGCACCAACAAGTGGTCCAGTCTTGTCAAACTTGGCCTTGTCGTATGTGAGGAGTCCCTTACCGCCACGAACCTGAATCTTGTAGTCTGAACTCTTTGTACGCTTACCGAATCCCTTTGATGTTACTACAAGGAGCTGCTGCTTTGGTTCAACAAGTTCCATGGATACAACCTCATCGCCCTTTTCAAGCTTGATTGCACGAACACCACCTGAGATTCTACCCATTGGTCTTACGTCATCTTCGCTGAAGCTGATGCACTTTCCGTTCTTTGTAACAATGATTACATTGTTGTTTCCGTTTGTTTCCTTGATTCCGATAAGTTCGTCACCTTCATGAAGCTTCATGGCAATTAAGCCTGACTTTCTGTTGGTATCGAATTCGGACATTGGAGTCTTCTTGATGATACCTTCCTTTGTTACAGCAATCAAGTAACTGTCTTCAGCGAATTCAGATACTGGCATTACTGCAGTTACCTTTTCACGGGTAATCAGGTTAAGGAAGTTTACAACAGGAGTACCCTTTGCTGTACGTGATGCTTCTGGAATTTCGTAAGCCTTGATCTTGTATGCCTTACCGAAGTTAGTGAAGAACATGAGATAGTCATGAGTTGATGTCATGATAAGGTTCTTTACGAAGTCATCAGTTCTTGTTGAAAGACCTGTAATACCCTTTCCGCCACGTCTCTGTGCTCTATATGTATCAATTGGTACACGTTTGATGTATCCGAGGTGAGTAAGAGTGATGCATACCTTGCCTTCTTCAATCAGGTCTTCTTCTTCGATTTCTTCAGTTGAAGCCTGAATCTTTGTCTTGCGCTGGTCGCCCCACTTGTCCTTAATCTGATTGAGCTCATCCTTGATTACTCCCATAAGCTTTCTTTCGTCAGCAAGGAGTTCAGCATAGTATGCAATCTTACGCTGAAGTTCTGCATATTCGTTTTCGATCTTTTCTCTTTCCAGTCCCTGGAGACGTCTTAACTGCATTTCGAGGATTGTCTTTGCCTGGATTTCATCGAGTCCGAATCTTACCATAAGTCTTTCCTGAGCATCGTTGTAGCTTTCACGGATAGTCTTGATTACTTCATCGATATTGTCAAGAGCAATAAGGTAACCTTCTAAGATATGAGCTCTTTCTTCAGCCTTTCTCTTGTCGAAGATTGTTCTTCGTGTTACTACTTCCTTCTGATGCTTGAGATATACTTCGATATATTCTCTTAATGTAAGGATCTTTGGTCTTCCATCAACAATAGCAAGCATAATCATGCTTATATTTGTCTGAAGTGGAGTCATCTTGTAGAGACGGTTTAAAATGATATTGGCATTTGCATCACGCTTAAGCTCAATAACAATTCTTACTTCTCCACGGGATGTTTCATCTCTTAAATCAGAGATGCCTTCAATCTGCTTGTCCTTTACAAGTTCTGCAATCTTTGAAACAAGGTCAGCCTTGTTTACCTGATATGGGATTTCAGAGATGATAATCTGCTGCTTTCCTGCTTTTCCCTCTTCAATAGTGCATACGGCTCTTACTGTAACCTTGCCCTGACCTGTAAGATATGCTTCTCTTGCTCCGGATCTTCCAAGGATGATACCACCTGTTGGGAAATCTGGTGCCTTTACAATCTTTACAAGTTCTTCTGCTGGAGCATCAGGTTCATCAATAAGCTTTACGCATGCATCGATTGTATCTGAAAGGTTATGTGGAGGAATTGATGTAGCCATACCTACAGCGATACCGTTACTTCCGTTAATAAGGAGGTTTGGTACACGGGAAGGAAGAACGACAGGTTCCTTTTCTTCTCCGTCGAAGTTTGGAATGAAATCAACTGTATCCTTGTCAATGTCACGAAGCATTTCAAGGGAGAATGGAGTCATTCTTGCTTCTGTATAACGGGAAGCGGCTGGACCATCTCCGTCCATGGAACCGAAGTTACCATGTCCGTCAACCATTGGATATCTCATATTCCAGCCCTGAGCAAGTCTTACCATTGCATCGTAGATGGAGGAGTCACCATGTGGGTGATATTTACCCATTACTTCTCCTACGATTCTCGCAGACTTCTTGTGTGGCTGGTTTGGTGAAATACCAAGGGCATCCATTCCGTAAAGAATTCTTCTGTGTACGGGTTTAAGTCCGTCTCTTGCATCTGGAAGGGCACGGGAAATAATAACTGACATGGCATAGTCGATATAGCTCTGCTTCATTTCAGTATATATTTCATGCTGAAGCATTTTTGTATCTTCAATAAATGATGTTGTCATACTTTTCCTCCTTCCTATGCGTCAATTGTTGCGTAGTGAGCATTTTCTTCAATGAACTTCTTTCTAGGTGGTACCTTGTCACCCATAAGAGTTGTGAAGATTTCGTCAGCCTGTGCGCTGTCTTCTATTGTAATCTGTACAAGGGTTCTTGTGTTGTAGTCCATGGTTGTTTCCCAGAGCTGCTGAGCATCCATTTCTCCAAGACCTTTGTAACGCTGAATATCAATCTTTCCAGGAAGATTTGCAACTTCAGCAAGCTTTTCTTCCTGTTCCTTGTCGGAATATGTATACCATACATCCTTTCCCTTCTTGATCTGGAAGAGTGGTGGCTGTGCTGCATATACATGTCCTTCTTCGATTAATGGTCTCATATATCTGAAGAAGAATGTAAGGAGAAGTGTTCTGATGTGGGCACCGTCTACGTCGGCATCGGTCATGATGATGATCTTGTCATATCTTAATTTGGCGATATTGAAGTCTTCACCGATTCCGCATCCGAAGGCAGTAATCATATTCTTGATTTCTTCTGATGAAAGAATCTTGTCAAGTCTTGCCTTTTCAACGTTCAGAATCTTACCACGAAGTGGAAGAATTGCCTGTCTCTTTCTGTCACGTCCGTCCTTTGCAGAACCACCGGCAGAGTCACCCTCGACAAGGAAGATCTCTGAAAGCTTAGGGTCCTTTTCAGAACAGTCAGCAAGCTTTCCTGGAAGTGAGAATCCGTCGAGCGCTCCCTTTCTTCTTGTAAGGTCCTTTGCCTTTCTTGCAGCTTCTCTTGCACGGGCAGCCTTGATACACTTTTCTACGATTGTCTTTCCCTGCTGTGGGTTCATTTCAAGGAAGTACATAAGGTTTTCAGATGTGATCTGGTCAACAGCTGAACGCATTTCTGTATTTCCGAGCTTTCCCTTGGTCTGACCTTCGAATTCAGGTTCTTCAAGCTTAACGGATACGATAGCTGTAAGACCTTCTCTTACGTCATCTCCTTCAAGCTTTTCATTATCCTTAAGAATCTTTGCCTTTGAGCCGTAGTCATTGATTACTCTTGTTAAAGCAGTCTTGAATCCTACGATATGTGTACCACCATCAACTGTGTGAATGTTGTTGGCATATCCTAAAATGAGGTCTGAATAGGAATCTGTATACTGAAGTGCAACTTCAACTGTGTGATGTTCCTTCTTTACTTCGAAATATACTACATCCTGGTGGATTGGATCCTTCTTTTCATTGAGGAATGAAACAAATTCCTTGATACCACCTTCAAAGAAGAATGTTTCCTGTCTCTTCTGACCAGCACGTTCATCCTTGAGGTTGATCTTGATTCCCTTGTTCAGGAATGCAGTTTCTCTAAGTCTACTCTGAATAGTGCCATAGTCATATACAGTAGTTTCATGGAAAATCTTTTCATCCGGCCAGAAAATAGTTGTTGTTCCTGTCTTTCTTCCGCATTCACCAATTACTTCAAGCTTTGATGTTGTCTTTCCATATTCATATGTCTGTCTGTAGATCTGTCCGTTTCTCTTTACCTGAACTTCAAGTTTCTTTGAGAGGGCATTTACTACTGATGCACCTACACCGTGAAGACCACCAGATACCTTGTATCCTCCACCGCCGAATTTACCGCCGGCATGAAGTACAGTGTGAATTACTTCTACCGCTGGAATGCCAAGCTTAGGATGTGTATCTACTGGCATACCTCTACCATCATCTTCTACCTTGATGGAGTTGTCCGGCTGAATTGTGACACTGATATTTCTGCAGTATCCAGCAAGTGCTTCGTCGATACTGTTGTCTACAATTTCGTATACCAGATGGTGAAGTCCACGTGGACCAGTGCTTCCGATATACATACCCGGTCTCTTTCTAACAGCCTCAAGACCCTCCAGAACCTGTATCTGGGAGGCGTCGTAGGAATTGTTAGTTTTTTCGTCTAAACTCATATCTTATCCTCCGTCTATATTGGGGTTTTCTAATACAATTTAATCATAAAAATACATTATTTAGTATATCACAAAAAACGGCGAAAATCAAACATTTCACAGTTTTTATCTATGTTTTCAAAAAAATCCGTAAAAAAAGAAATTAAACGGCTAAAATGAGCCAATTTTACATATTATACAAGTGTACTTAAAATATGCCTTTTTAACGGATTTTGCCCTATATGGAAAAATGGGGTATTTCTACCCCACTTTATCCACATAAGTCATCCTTATGAAAAGAGAACAAAACGTTAAACAAACACAATGCTACTATGAAATTTCTGCTGCTTTACGT
>JAKSSM010000030.1 GCA_024403065.1 Clostridia bacterium
ACAGGAAGTCCAAGAAGCTTTGCAAAGTATCCTGCAAGGATATCTCCGAAGTTTCCGGTTGGAACTATGTAGTCAACCTTATCACCAAGTTCTATTTCTTTTCCGTTTACAAGGTCAATATATGCCTTGAAATAGTATACAACCTGTGGAACAAGACGTCCGATATTGATTGAGTTTGCGGATGAAAGCTGAATCTTATGGAATTCATTGTTTCCTTCAAGAATATTCTTTACTATTCTCTGACAGTCATCAAAGTTACCTTTTACAGATATAACTTCTGTGTTCTTTCCAAGAGTTGTAACCATCTGTCTTTCCTGAGTAAGGGAGACAAGTCCCTTTGGATAGAGGACCTTGATATATACATTATCTACATCCTTGAATCCTTCAAGAGCAGCTTTACCAGTGTCACCTGATGTTGCTGTAAGGATTACAACCTTCTTTTCAATATTTTCAAGGCTGTAGCATTTTGTAAGGAGTCTTGGAAGAAGAGTAAGTGCCACGTCCTTGAATGCACATGTTGGTCCGTGCCAGAGTTCAAGGAAGTAGTCTTCACCAACCTTCTTAAGTGGTGTTACTTCAGGAGTATCAAATGTTCCTGTGTATGCACCTTCTGCGATTATCTTAAGATCTTTTTCATCTATATCACTGAATACTGCTTTAAGAATAACGGATGCGAGTTCGATATATGAGAGTGAAAGGAGGGATCTAAGATCCAGTTTTACATCAATACTGTCTGGTGTAAAGAGGCCTCCATCCTTTGAAAGTCCCATAACGACTGCATTTGAAGAGTTGGAAACAATATCAGAATTTCTGCTTGAAACGAATTTTGCCATTTTTGAAATCTCCTATTGAAATTAGTACAGGAAAATGATACTATGTTTTTGTGCGAAAAACAAGTGTTTTTTATCGCGTACAGGAGAAAAAATATATGAAAATTGCAGTATTAGGATATGGTACCGTAGGTAAGGGTGTAGAAGTCCTTGCTGGTAAGTCAGAATCAATCGAAGTAAAAAGAATACTTGTCCGTAAAGGTAAGACAGTTAAAGAGAATATGACGGACGATTTCCAGGACATTCTTAACGACCCGGAAATTGAACTGGTAGTTGAATGTATGGGTGGAATTGACCCTGCTGGAGAATATGTGCTTTCAGCTCTCAAAAAAGGCAAGCATGTAGTAACCTCCAACAAGATGATGGCAGCAAGCATATATCCTGAACTCCTCAAGGCTTCAGAGGAAGGTAATGCAGAACTCCGTTTCTCATCATCCTGTGGTGGTGGAATTCCATGGCTTCCAAATCTCAAGAGATATACTCTTCAGGATGACGTAAAGAAAATCTACGGAATCATGAATGGTACATCAAACTATATCTTAGACAGCATCTTTACCAAAAATATGGGATTCTCAGATGCTCTGAAGATTGCTCAGGATAAGGGATATGCTGAAGCGGATCCAACAAACGACATCTGTGGATATGATACAGGATACAAAACTGTTCTTTCAGGAAATGTGGCATTTAACGGATGCTTCAATCCTAAAGATATGCTTGTTCTTGGAATTAAGAATATTTCAGATGAGGAAATAGGATACTGCAGAGAAAATGGTTTAAGAATTGTTCTTAAAGGTGAAGCAGTAAAGACTGACGATAAGGTTTCTCTTGCTGTTTACCCACAGTATATAGACAGCTCCAGTGCACTTTCCAATGTCAGTGTAAACAACAACTGCTTCGTTCTTGAGTCAGAGAATCTTGGTACCCTTTCATTTAAAGGTCAGGGTGCAGGAATGCTTCCAACAGCAAGCAATGTTATTCTTGATATTATGGATATCATGGCTGGAAACAGAGTGAAGACGGAAGGAGTGCTCCTTACAGAAAACCATGATGAGCTTCTTTCTGGAAAGTTCTATGTAAGAGGAAATGACATCAGTGTATTTGATGATGTATGTGAAATGCGAACCGGAACATATATCATTACAAAGGAACTTTCAGTTAAGGAATTAAGGGAAAAGGTAAAGGGCATGAGCCCTGACGCATTTGTTGCGAGGATAGATTAATGATTAAGGTATGCAAATTCGGTGGTTCATCCGTTGCAAACGGTGACCAGTACAGAAAAATAAAGGAAATTGTAGATTCCGATAAGGAAAGAAAAATCATAGTAGCATCAGCCTGCGGAAAGTCAGGAAAGAATGACCATAAGGTTACTGACCTTCTTTACCTCTGCGATGCCCATGTGAAGTATGGCATGGACTATGATGATATTCTTTCACTTATCCTTAAGAAACACCAGGGTATAAAGGAAGACCTGGGGCTTAAGCTCGACGTAGAAGCTGAAGTTGGAAAGATAAGAGAAATTCTTGAAAACAAGGGAAGTATTGATGAGCTTGTTTCCCGTGGAGAATATCTTTCATGTAAGCTTCTTGCTGAATATCTTGACGCAGACTTTGTAGATGCGAAGGATGTTGTAACCTTCAGATATGATGGTTCTCTTGATATTGAAAAGACAAAGGAGAAATTCGCTCCACATCTTTCAGGAAAGAGAAAGATTGTAGTACCTGGATTCTATGGAGCACTTCCAAACGGAAAGATCAAGGTTATGAGCAGAGGCGGTTCAGACATATCTGGTGCCCTTCTTGCAAATATTGCAGATGCATCTGTATATGAAAACTGGACTGATGTTTCAGGTATCCTTGTAACAGACCCTAGAATTATCCAGAATCCAAAGAAAATCAAATATATCACATATGCAGAACTGAGAGAACTCTCATACATGGGTGCAAATGTACTCCATGATGAAGCAATCTTCCCTGTAAAGGAAAAGAACATTCCAATCAATATCAGAAATACCAATGACAAGGATGAACCTGGTACAATGATTGTAAATGAGGTTACATCAAAGGAGGAAACTCCACTTGTTACAGGTATTGCAGGAAAGAAGGGCTTTACAGTTATCTCTGCAGGAAAGAGCAATATCTCAAATGAAATAGGATTTTTAAAGCGTGCACTTCAGATAATTGAGAACCACAGAATTCCAGTTACAACTGTAACAACAGGTGTAGACAACTTTTCACTCATCATGAGTGCAGATGATGTAAAGGACAACATCTATGAGATAATGAATGCCTTCAGAACTGAACTTCAGTGTGATGATGTAAATATCTATGAAAACCTTGCCCTTGTATGTATCGTTGGACGTGGCATGAAGGCAAGAACAGGTATGTCAGGTGAAATCTTCGGAGAACTGGGTAGAAAGAAAGTAAACATCAAGACTATTTCCCAGGGATCTGATGAAATCAGTATCATAGTAGGAATAAGTGACAAAGACTTCAAGAAAGCAATTGAAGCAGTATATAACAGATTTATAGCGGAGTAGAAAAATGAAAGTAGGAATTTTGGGAGCAACAGGTGCTGTAGGAAGCGAAATGCTTAACAGCCTCGTAGAACAGAATATTAAGGTAGATGAATTAAAGCTTTTCGCATCAGGAAAGTCAGCAGGAAAGCTTGTGGATTTCAAGGGTGAAAAGATTGCAATTGAAGAGGCAAAGGAAGACTGTTTCAAGGGTCTTGATATTGTCCTCGGTGCATCAGCAAACCCTGTAGCAAAGAGATTTGCATCAAACATCGTTGATAACGGTGCCGTATTTATTGATAACTCATCAGCATTCAGACTCTATGATGACGTACCATTAATCGTACCAGAAATCAATGGAGAAGATGCAAAGAAGCATAAGGGAATCATTGCAAATCCAAACTGCTCAACAATTATCACATGTATGGCAGTTTATCCTATTGCAAAACTTTCAAAGATTACAAAGATGATCACATCCACATATCAGGCAGTATCAGGTGCAGGTGCTGAAGGAATTACTGAACTCGAAGAGGAAATCGAACTTCTCAAAGCTGGTAAACCTTTATCACCAAAGGTATTCCCATATCAGATTGCATATAACTGCATTCCACAGATTGGTGGAAAGTATGATGATGACCTCTATACTACAGAAGAGATGAAGATGGAAAACGAGGGAAGAAAGATCATGCATCTTCCAGAACTCATGGTAACATGTACATGTGTAAGAGTTCCTGTATTCAGATCCCACTGTATCTCAGTATCACTTCAGACTGAAAGAGACCTTTCAGTTTGTGAGGTAAGAGAAGCAATAAAGAATTTCAGAAATGTTCAGCTTAAGGATGAACTTGATGATGGAATCTATCCAATGCCTCTTGAAACATCCAACCAGAATGATGTATTCGTTGGAAGAATCAGAAAGGACAGAGTCCTTGATAATGGTATTGCACTTTTCTGCTGTGGTGACCAGATAAGAAAGGGTGCTGCTGCCAATGCAGTTCAGATTATAAACTGTCTCTAATTTAAAATGATATGAGCCACGGGAAACCGTGGTTCTTTTTATATAAAGAAAAGAGCATCCCATATGGGATGCTTTTTTCTGAAAAAGTATATTAATTAGTTGTTAAATGTGTTTTCACATTGACCGAATTTTTCTAAAAGTAAGTTAGTAAGGTGGTCTAACTACTTTTTACATATTTATTCTATCACAATGAATAATATTTGCAATAGAAGAAAGGGAAAATAATTGTGTAGATTTAATGAAGATTTGCAGATCAATATATATGTTTAAAAGGAATGGAATAATTGATATAATGAAGGTATCAAAGTTAAGGAGAATCATATGAACATAAAAGAAACACTTGAAAAGATGACTCTCGATGAGAAAATATCCCTTCTTATTGGAAAGAATTTCTGGGAAACAAGGGACTATCCTAGTTATGGTATTCCATCCCTTTTCATGAGTGATGGCCCGTCAGGACTTAGAAAACAGAATCTTGAAAAAGGTACTGACATGCTTGGCGTAAACCGCTCTGTAAAAGCTACTGCATATCCTGCAGCAGTAAACATGGCATCTACCTGGGACAGAGCGCTTCTTAATGAACAGGGAAGAAGAATTGCGTATGAAGCAAAGAATCAGAAGATTGGAATGGTCTTAGGCCCTGGAATAAATATTAAGAGGAATCCACTCTGTGGAAGAAACTTTGAATATATGAGTGAGGATCCTGTGCTTGCTGGAAACCTTGCATCAGAATTCATTAAAGGACTTCAGGGTGAAGGTATATCATGCTCCCTTAAGCATTTTGCCTGCAATGATCAGGAACTGAAGCGTTTCCAGTCCAATAGTATTATGGATGAGAGAACCTTAAGAGAAATATATCTTAAGGGTTTTGAAATTGCAGTAAAAAATGCTGACCCTAAATGTGTCATGTCATCATATAACAGTGTGAATGGTGAGCATGCCAGTGACAGCAGAAAACTCCTTAATGATATCTTAAGAGATGAATGGGGCTTCTCCGGTATGGTTGTATCTGACTGGGGTGGCATGAGTAACCGTATAAAGGCAATCCATGCAGGAAATGACCTTTGTATGCCTGGCGGTTCAAAATATATGCATAAGGAAGTAAAGGATGCAGTTGAAAGCGGAAAACTTGATATTAAAGATATTGATTCCTGCTGTGAAAGAATAATAGAAAGAGCACTTTCTGCTGAAGCTGTTTTAAAAGATGACTTTACATGCGATTATGAGGATAACCACAGATTTGCAGCTGATGCTGCAAAAAAGAGTGCTGTTCTTCTTAAAAATGATGGAAACATTCTTCCACTTGCAAAAGGAGAAAATATTCTTTTTGCAGGTGCCATGGTAAAGCACAGCCGTTATCAGGGTGCAGGTTCAAGCCGTGTAAATGCAATGAATCCTGTTGAGCCATATGAATTTCTTAAGGAATATGATTATACAGAAGGCTGCAGTGATAATGGTGACACAACTGAAGAAATGCTTAAGGAACTTAGATGTAAGGCTCAGAAAGCAGATACTGTAGTAGTATTTGCAGGACTTCCAGAAAAGTATGAGTCTGAAGGCTTTGACAGAAGTGACATGTCACTGCCTGAAGGTCACCTTAAGATGATAGAAGAAGCAGTAAATGCAAACCCTGAAACTGTTGTTGTACTTTTTGCCGGAGCTCCAGTAGAAGTACCATTTGCTGATAAGGCTAAGGCAATTCTGTATATGGGACTTCCTGGAGAAGCAGTTGGAGAAGCAGTATATGACCTTCTCTTTGGGAATATCACACCATCAGGAAGACTTGCTGAATCATGGCCAATGAGATACAGTGATGTTATTTCATCAGATAACTATCTAAAGCAGTGGGATGCACTGTATATGGAAGGTATCTATGTAGGATACAGATACTATGACAAAGCTGAAGTTAATGTCAGATATCCATTTGGATTCGGGCTTTCCTATGGAGAAGTAACATGGGATAAGTGCAGTATGAGTGGAAGAGATATTAAGCTTAAACTTAAAAATGAAACTGCAGGAGCTTTAGCTGAAACTGTCCAGCTTTATACAGGAGAAATCAATCCTAAAGTACATAGACCGGTAAAGGAACTTAAGGATTTCAGAAAAGTATACCTTGAACCAGGTGAAGAAAAGGAAGTGACTTTCACTGTTTATGATGAATATTTCAGCATCTGGAAAGATGGATTTACTGTTCCTGAAGGTGACTACAGGATATTCGTTTGCAAGTCAGTATCTGATATCATGTATGACTTTGATATTCATATTGATGGAATATCCCTTGAAAAAGAAGAAGAATCCTGGTACAGCACATGTAAGGGTAATATCACTAAATCAGAGTGGGAAAAGATGCTTGGTTTCACTGTTCATGAAAAAGGAATAAGGACAAAAGGAAACTGCACAATGGAAGAAAGCATCATCGATATGAAAGACTATTCATTCACAATGAAACTCATGTACAAGATGGTTACAACTGTTGCAACCATGGGTTTCAAGGGTGAAAAGAGTATGGATAATCCTGAGTACAGGATGATTATAAACTCAAGTGCGGGTGCTCCTTTAAGAGCAATAGAAATATGTGGTGGACTTCCACCATTTGTAGCAAAATACCTTCTTAAGACTGTAAACAGAAAGAGAGGATAAAATGAGCGATATAGGTAAGGCAATTGAACTTTACACTCTTATTAAAGAAAGACTTGAAAAGAACGGCGTATGCCTTAATCAGGCTGAAGTGTATCGTAAAACAATAGACCTGATGAAGACCTGTTCAACAGTTGAAGAGGCAATGGATAAGATAAAGCACAGTGACCTCTATCTTGCTCCATCAGTTGCCCTCGTAAAGGACAGAATTCTTTCAAGAATGAAGGCTGCATCAGAAAACGGATTCGATATGGTGAACCAGGTATATCTTGAAAAGTTTGAAAAAATTGCAGGAGACAGTGGCGAAATCTACGATGGTGACTATGAGATAGAAGCTGAAAGAAAAAGAACAGAGTATCTTAATGACCTTGACTGGTTCAGAAATCTTTATCAGAAATATCTTGAACATATCTACAGAAACGACAGACTGGTTACAGATAGAAGAGTAAATGAAGTAAAAGATATTCCAATGTACAGAGCTCTCTGTCCATGTACTGACAGTGCATATGAAAGATTCATAAAGACTGTATCAGGAGAAGCTTTCGAAGAAGAAAAGGTGAAACCGGTATATTCTGATTTCAGTGAGATAAAAACAGTTAAGGATGAAATCCTTTCTTCAGGAAGAAAATATATGAGTGATTTCAGAACTGTACAGGTAATGGTTTATGCACCAGATGATGCATCAGGACATTATACATATCAGGAGGTGAAATAGAATGAAAGAACTTTCACCAATGATTAAACCATATTTTGATGCATTTGATATGTATGAAGTTAAAAGTGAATCCTTAAAGAAAAAGGTGGACGAATTCAAAGAGAAGCTTCTTCTTTTTGCTGAACAGAACACTGATATGATGACTTTCTATTCAGAATTCCAGAATCAGGGGTTCATGGGTGAATATACAGCCCTTATATCAGCAGTCGCAATGGCGGCACAGGAAAGCAGTACTGTAGAAGAGAGTTCTCCTGTTGTGCTTCCAACCGTAAAAGAATTCGTAGAACAGTACAGGACTGCATATGATGAAGTGAGAAAGGCTGGAGACAGACCTGAAGGGGAAAAGGCATATCTTAGACTTTTTGACGTTGCAAACCGTACAGATGACCTCATAGAAGCACAGATCATAATGGAGAAGGAAAGACTTCTCTGGAATATTACATCAGCGGATGCCGTGAATATTCTTGAAAATACTCTAAAGAAACTCGACCCTCTTTTCCGTGCAACATCTGTTGCGACTATCGCATCCCTTGATGCATACAGAAAGTCATCCTGTGAAGAGGAACTTCTGTACTTCCTTGATAAATCTGAACCTAAGAAGATGGCAGATGTAAATGACTTTACAATGAGAATGCTTCTTGCAGCAGGAATTGCGGCAGATATCCTTTCCTTTGAAAAAGGAAGACGTGATGTCTATGAATGGGCATCTGATGTAACTGCAGAAGCGGGAGCTAGACAGATGGAGTCAGCTCGAGCTGATGCAAGAAGAGATATAAAGGTGCTTAAGGATGATTTCAACCTGACATTCGATGATCTTTTAGCGGATGAAGGTGTTGCGGTGTTCATGCTTTCTCCAGAAAATATGGACGAGTATGGAAGAACCAAAAAGGCACTGCATAACAGAAACTATGAAGTGATGAGAGAAATTCTTTATGAAGAGATTTTAAGTGAAAGAACCATAAAGGATATTCTGCTTAATCCTAGAGAAAAAGCAGTATGGCTTAAAGGATAACAGGGTGGGCTACTAAAGCCCACCTTTTGCTATGCGACAGACTCATAATGCATATTGATATGAATAAATGCAAAATATTCATTCTAAATATGCAATATTGCATAATATTTGAAATATTATGCTAAAAATATGAATTTTTCTGCAAAAAAGTGTTGACAAAAAGAAATCCTGGATATATCATAACAAATGTAATCACAAACCTAGTTTAAATAAAACATGAATATATATTAAGGAGAAAAGAAAATGAAAAAGTTATTAACAGTTTTATTAATCGTCATGATGGTAGCAGCAATGTTTACAGGCTGCGGAAAGAAAGAAGAAGTAAAGACTACTTTAACAGTAGCATTATCACCAGACTTCTCACCAATGGAATTCGTTGACACAACAAAGACAGGTCAGGATCAGTTCGTTGGATTCGACGTTGAACTTGCAAAGTATATTGCAAAGGAAATGGGACTTACTCTTGAAATCAAGCCTATGAACTTCGATGCATGCCAGGCAGCAGTTCAGGCAGGTGCAGTAGATATGTCAATTTCAGGATACTCAGTAACAGATGACAGAAAAGCAAAGTACAACCTCTCAGACTTCTATTATGCAGGAGACAATGAAACAAAGCAGACAATCATCGTTCCAGCAGGTATGGAAGGACAGTACAAGACAGCAGCAGATTTCGCAGGTAAAACTATTGCAGCTCAGGTTGCATCACTCCAGATGGATTTATGTACATCACAGCTTCCAGAAGGCTGCACTGTAAAGACAGTTACAGATATCGGTACTGCAGTTGAATCACTCCGTAATGGAATGGTAGATGGTATCGCAGTAGCTGAAGGAAACGGAAGAGCAATCTGTGCAAACAATGACAAGATTGCAATGTCAGGTTTCTACTTTGAAATCGATTCAGACCAGGAAAACAATGTAGTACTCTTAAAGAAGGGTGCAGATGAGCTCACTGCTCAGGTAAATGCAATTCTTGCAAAGGCATATGCTGCAGGACTTTACCCAGAATGGTACAAGGCTGCTCAGGAACTCGCAGGAATCGATACATCCGCAGAAGTTGGATATGACGACAACGGTAATGTTGCAAACTAGTAAAGTAAAAGACCGTTGATATATTAGAGTAAACTTTCAGCTTATGCTGAAAGTTTGCTGTTATATAACAATAAAGGTAGATGGAGGTAAAAATTGGAATTTTTCGCCAATATAGTAGAAATATTAAGTAAATACTGGAAAGTGTTTCTGATTACAGGTGTAAGCAAAACACTTATCCTTTCGATAATTACAGTAACATGCGGTGCAATCCTTGGACTATTGATCTGTCTTGGACGTATCTCAAAGATTAAGCCTTTAAAGTGGGTATTAACAGCACTTGTTGCAGTTATCCGTGGTACTCCAATGCTTCTTCAGCTTTATGTATTCTATTTCCTTGTACCAAAGGTTCTTCCTTTCAAGGTTTCAGAATTCTTCAGTATTGTAGTTGGTCTTTCCATAAATTCTGCATGCTATGTATCTGAAGTGTTCCGTTCGGGTATTGAATCTGTTGATCATGGTCAGATGGAAGCAGGAAGATGCTTAGGCCTTTCAAAGCGACAGACAATGCAGAAGATCATTATTCCTCAGGCAATAAAGACAATTCTTCCAGCCCTTGGAAATGAATTCATTATGATTGTAAATGATACATCCCTTGCATCAACATTCTTTGTTGGTGAAGTAATGACATCCTATCTCATAGTAAAAGGCATCACGTATCTCACATTTGAATGTCTTACAATAGTTGCAGCAATCTACTTTGTACTGACACTTATTCTGACAAAACTTTTAGGTATACTTGAAAAGAGGTTGAAAGAGAATGATTAAGGTAATTGATTTAAAGAAAAACTTTATACAGTCCGATGGTTCTTCTCTTGAAGTGCTTAAGGGTGTAAATGAAGAAATTAAAAAAGGCGAAGTTGTAACAGTAATCGGACCATCAGGTGGTGGAAAGTCCACATTCTTAAGATGCCTCAACCTCCTTGAAGAACCTACTTCAGGAGAAGTAATCTTTGAAGGTGTAAATATTGCGGATAAGGGTATAGATATCGATCTTCACAGACAGAAGATGGGTATGGTATTCCAGCAGTTCAATGTATTCCCACATCTTACAGTAAAAGAGAATATTACTCTTGCACCAGTTCTTCTTGGAAAGATGACAGAAGAGGAAGCTGACAAGAAAGCAATGCAGCTCCTTGAAAGAGTAGGACTTAAGGATAAAGCCGATGAACATCCAAACAAGCTCTCAGGTGGACAGAAGCAGAGACTTGCAATAGTCAGAGCTCTTGCAATGGATCCTGATGTAATGCTTTTTGACGAACCTACATCCGCCCTTGACCCTGAAATGGTAGGAGAAATTCTTGATATCATAAAGCAGCTCATTGCAGACGGCATGACATGCGTAATTGTTACTCATGAAATGGGATTTGCAAAAGAGGTATCAGATAGGGTATTATTTATGGACCAGGGTGTTATTGCTGAATCAGGTACTCCTGAGGAAGTATTCAATAACCCTAAGAACCCACGTACTAAAGAATTTTTAAGCAAGGTATTATACTAGAATGAACAAACAGGAAATTTATAAGTATATAGATGAAAACGCTGATAGATTTATCGGCGTTTCTCATTCTGTATGGGAGTATGCTGAACTGTCACTTAAGGAATTCAGATCAGCTGCTCTATATATTGAAAAACTGAAAGAAGATGGATTCGAAGTTGAAACTGGATATGCAGGAATTGAAACTGCATTTTCTGGCAAATTTGTATCAGGGAAAGGAAAACCTGTGATCGGTATTCTTGGAGAGTTTGATGCTCTTTCCGGTCTTTCACAGAAGGCATGTGCTCTTGAAAGAGAAGAGACTGTAAAGAATGGTACGGGTCACGGATGCGGACACAACATGCTTGGGGCTGCGTCATATGGAGCGGCATGTGCAGTTAAAAAGTATCTTGAAGAAACAGGAAAAGATGGTACTGTTATCTTCTTCGGCTGCCCTGGAGAAGAAGGCGGAGCTGCAAAAGCATTTATGGCAAGGGAAGGTATCTGGAAGAATCTTGACTGCGCCTTATCATGGCATCCTGGAACAACAAATGAAATAATGACTGGTACAAACAATTCATGTACCCAGGTTCTCTATAAATTTAAAGGTATAGCAGCACACGCAGCAGGAAATCCTGAAATGGGAAGATCGGCACTGGACGCTGTAGAAATCATGAATATTGGGGTAAACTATCTTAGAGAACATATGAAGTCTGACTGCAGAATCCACTATGCCATGGTAGATGGTGGTGGAGTATCTCCAAATGTTGTTCAGCCTCATGCATCAGTTCTCTATATGGTTCGTTCCATCAAAGTGAAAGATACCATCGACCTTCAGAAAAGAGTTGATGGCTGCGCAAAGGGAGCTGCCATCATGACAGGTACAACCTTTGAAAGAATCTTTGTGGATGGCACAGCTAATGCTGTTCCAAACACAACTCTTGAAAAGGTAATCTATGAGAATATGAAGGAGATTCCTCTTCCTTCCTATTCAGAGGATGATTATTCATTTGCAGAAAAACTTGATATGACATGTGTAAAGTCTGATGATGTACCTGGAATCGGTTCGATGTACAATCCGGATATCAGAAAAGAAGTAAAGGAACTTATGAAGAATTCGTCAGAAGGTCTTAATGATTTCCTCTTCCCATTCTATTCAGGAGATGATTTTACACCAGGTTCCTCTGATGTGGGGGACGTTTCATGGCTTACACCAACTGCACAGTTTACTGCAGTAACATTTACCAAGAACTCACCTGGTCACTCTTGGCAGAATGTATCAGCAGGATGTTCACCTGTAGGTGACAAGGGAATGATATATGCAGCAAAGGTTCTTGCGGGAAGTGCTGTAGACCTGTTCTCTAATACAGAGACTATTGAAAAGGCAAAAGAAGAGTTTCTCTTAAGACTTGATGGTGAATCCTATGTATGTCCAATAGAATCCGATGCAGTACCATATGTAATAGGAGAATAGCTTTGACATTGGGCTATGTTTATGCTACACTCGAGTAATGAATATAAATAAAGGAGAATGCATAAAAATGCCTAGAAAAGCTGCCGGAACAGATGAAAAGAACAAGAAGAGTGTAAGATTCGACGAAATTCTCAACATCATTTCAACAGAAGAAATAGAGACTCAGGATGAACTGAGATTGAAACTAAATGAAAGAGGATTCAATGTAACACAGTGTACAGTTTCCCGTGATATCCGTGAACTGAAGCTTGTAAAGAGCGCATCCCAGAATGGTGGATACTTCTACAAGGTTCCAAAGAAGCAGGAAGCTACTCCTGCATCATCCCACTTCAATTCACTTTTCACTACAGTAGTAGTTAATATTGACAGTGCACTCAATCAGGTAGTGATCAAGACATATTCCGGTATGGCAAATGCAGTATGTGTTGCCATGGACGATCTCGAATGGGATAATGTTATTGGAACAATCGCAGGAGATGATACAATCCTCATTGTTACAAAATCAGAAGCAGCAGCTAAAGAACTTGTATATACATTGAATCAGTTAAAGTAAACATGAAACAGACTCCGAAGCGGGGTCTGTTTTTTTAGAAAAAAGTCTTGCAAAACTGAAACTCAGGTAGTATTATTAGCAAAACCCGGATTTTTCTCAGTATTAACAAAAAGAAAGGAAAGATAGAATGAGTGAAAAAGATGTATTAAAGAAGCAGGAAGAAGAAACTGCTGAAAAAGAAAAAGAAACAAAACCAAAAGGAATGTACGTAATACCACCGGAAGATGAAGACTACTGGTTAAGATGTGAAGAAGGAAACAAAGTAGGTTCAATATTTGACAAGTAAAAGAAAGTAACAACTGGAAGATGCCGTCTCAGAATGAGGCGGCTTTTTTTATTTGCATGTATACATTCAAAAAACTATTGACAAAACTAGAATGATATATAAAATAGAAACTAGAATACATTCTAAATTATCATTCTAGTTTTGCGCTGGATGATGTAAATACAACTGATTGAAAAAAGGAGAGAAAAATGAAAATTGTAAGTGTAGATGCAATGCTTCTTCCAGAAGAAAAACCATCATTCACAAATTCAAGGCCTGTTTTATGCAGAGTTAACACAGACGAAGGTGTTTACGGTCTTGGTGAAGCAGGTACTACATTCTTTGTTGGTTCTGATGCAGTATTCGCAATGATCAAGGAAATGAGCAGACTTATCATTGGAATGAACCCAATGGAAAATGAAGTCATCTGGAACAAGCTTTATACAAGCTGCTACTGGCCAAAGGGAAATGGAGCTATTGTAATGGCTTTATTAGAAAAGCTTGAGGAAGTCGGCAATAA
>JAKSSM010000031.1 GCA_024403065.1 Clostridia bacterium
GCGTCCCATTTCTTTTGCAATTTGGAAACCGTAATCAATATCTATTAATTGTTCGTTTGTATAACTTGTAGATGATGACACAGCTCCTGTAATTCCACCAGTTGTACGAGCATCAAATCCACAGTAACCAAATCCAACACCTGCGCTGGCATTTGTACTCCCACCACTACTTTTACCACTAGATTCATTTATAGATGAACTACCAGACCAAAACTTACTCTCTGCAAAATATTTTACTTTATTCTTATCATCACGTTCTGGCTGCACGTAATCAAATGTATATTCATAACCTTCATCTGCATTGTTTACTACAATCAGTTTTGAAAGCATCTTTTCTTTTGCAAGGCCTTCTGTATAGCAAAACTTGTATGTTCGGATTGCAGGCCCATTGTTATAATGTGTTGTAATACTTGTCAGAAGTCGTTTGCATGAAACAATTTCACGCGATCTTGCATCGATGCGTACATCTTCACGTCTGATATTCCCTTCATCATATAAAAACTTTACGCTGTAACTTCCTTCTTTATCATTAAAGCCTGTATAGTGAATACTATCAGGATATACATACCCGCTGTCCTTTTCATATTTATAGTCAATTGTGTTTCCATATACATCTATTACCTTGGTCAAATTCCAGGTAAATGTTTCCTTTCCGCTTCCTACACATGCAGCAGAATCTTTTCCATAGATTCTTTTTGTTCCACCTTTGTCGGTTACTTCCCAATAATTTGTATCTGTACCTGCACCAAACCTGATGATACGGTTAAATGCTGATTCACGTTCAGCTTTATATTCAATAACATCTCCTTTAGCATCAGGATCTGCTTTCTTAAGGAGAACACCATCAAGCATGTATGTATTTTCTTTATCATAATCCGGAAGTCCTTTGCGGGTATCTGTTGTAATACTGCTTCCATAGCTTACGTCAAAACCTTTACCCATTATTCCGTTTCCACCACCAGATGAAAAACTTACACTTACCTTAGGTTCCATACCATGTCTTCCGGAAGGAACGGCAAGATCAAAACTGAATGAAGCATCCCCTGTATTATTTGCTTTTGGAGGATTAAATTTAATTAAATGGCTGTCAGGCTTTGCAGCTTCAAGATTTTTAATGGAGTTCAGATTAACATCAACAGGAGAGGCTGATTCCGGAAGAGTCAATGTAGCATTGATCATATCTGTAAAATGTGTTGAAAGGGATCTTACAAGACAATGCTTATCGTCCACTTCTATACGTTCAAGCTTTATCCACTGCTCTTTTTCAACATCAAAAAAGTATGTATATAGGTCATCAAGGGACTGAAGTTTTGAATTTAATTCTGCACTGTAAGGAAGTGTAATTGTTACATCCTTCTGAAATTTTGTTCCTGCAGGAAGAAAACGATATCCTCCTGATTCTGCAGTTGCGTTATAAAGTGATTCACCTGTATCTGAAACCTGCTTAAGACGTGTAATACTGATTACGGTATCTTCTTTCAGAGCACCTGCAGGAATTTCAATTTTTGCTCGCCCGAGAACTACGCTTCCTCCGTTCTCTGCAGAAATAAGTACTTCTGACTTTTCTTCCTTAACCTCTGCTTTAAGTTCTGGAACTGCAAGTGTCTTACGACTGTCAGCAAACAATGTCACAGGAGTTAATACGAAGATATATGTTACAGCCATTAAAGCTGCCATTAATCTTTTTGGAATGCTTATTTCTGCTATTCTATTTTCCTTACTTTTCATCTCTCTCTCCTTATTTCTCAAAAGTTACCTTCACTGGATTTGCCGGGAATGTCTCGTTATTAGCTATTACTACAGCGAAACCTGACTTGCTGTTTTTAAAGATAATGTCTTCAGATGTTGAAAAACTCGTTACCTTATAATCATTTATATAAAGAAAAAATAACTTACTTTCTGAATCATACGTTACCGACAGTTTGTTATTTACACCCTGTCCCCTGCGAATACTGTCAGAAGCCTTCCATCCTTTATCCAGATAATAAAAACTTCCTTCAATAACTTTCCCTACTGTATACAATCCGTTCCCATTGATGAGGACTGTAAGCATGTAAGATTTTCCGTTCAATTCCTGCTTGCAGAATACAATTCCAAAGCCAGCTTCAGACCTTCCGCTTTCTTTGCGGACTGTTACAGTTACCGGTTCAAAATCATCATGTGTATTTACATATGGTACTGACCAGAATGTATACCCGTTTCTATTTAAGAATCTTGTATCATTTGTAACAAACTCATAACTTTGATCATCGCTATTTTCCTGATTAAACAGTGACGTTTCTTCCTTTACGTTTGTCTGCTCTGGATTTATTATTTCTTTTTCCCTTACGAATGGAGAAAGTTCACAGGAGGTAATAACAAAAATTATTGTCATTATTAATATCAATTCTATTTTTTTCATAAGTTTCTCTCTAATTAATATTGATTATCTTGCTCAATGAAACTGTATATTCAATAACAGTATCTCCACTACTTCCAATAAGTCCTGTTATTTCAGGATATATACAGAAATAAAATCTTTTTATTTCATAATCCGTATTTACTATTCGTTTTTCTTCGTTCTGCCTTACAGCTTCACTAACACTATGCAAAAGCTGATATTTTAAGTTTGTATCCACTCCGTTTCCTTCATTTAAATGATTAATCTGAGCAATATTTATATATGCGCTATGACGAGGTGGGACATCGACACAAAACCAGTCACAGTCATAATGTTCTTCGTTGTTTGTTGTATATCGCACGCAGGGAAGATTACAAGTTTGGTCATAATTAAGAAGACTTGCTTTTGTATCCTCATCATTACTCTCTAAACTGTCATTTCGACAGTCTGACGAGTAACCGTACCCATACGCTTTACCTTCAAAGCGTTCTGTTCCGCGCCATTTATCAAGTCTATAAATATACCTTGCATTATCTTCTAGCTGATTATCTACATAAGATACTTCTGTACCTTCATATATACATTTGAAATCCAGATTATCATTATCAAATGAACGCATAAGACAGAATCTGTCACATCCTTTATCCTCTTTCCAGTTAAGAAAAACAGTATGCTCAAGACGGAGAGAATCAGTAACAGGTGTGTCGTAAAACGGATCTGAGGTTGTACGGAACAGAACGTCATTAAATGCATTGTTATAGCACGAAACAAAGCATAACGAACTTAAAATCACAATGAGTATTTTTTTCATCTATGCCCCCTGTACACACTGAACGATGCACCGATACTTGGTTTTATTGAAACAAAACCATCATTTGCAAAATGGAAATCAAATTCTATTTCAGAAAAAAGATTGACCGTCTCGCTTAGTTTCAGTTCATATCCAACAAGAGTTTCTGCATAGAAAATATTCTGGTAACTGAACTGAGTACTTTCATATTTTGGCCGTATGCTCATAAGTTCAATCTCATATCCCAATCCTGCTCCAAGATAAACAGAATGCAGGTCATTAAAATGAAGATGTGCAATCAGCGGAAAGCTTACTGAAATATCATTTAATACAAGCGGATATGTACTTGTCTGATTTGCTGCTATATTCCATGACAGGTTTAAGCGTGCAGAAAAATCAGTCTTCATACCATAAATAACAAGATTTGGGAAAGGCGGATATAATTCTGCTGCTGCATTCAATCCTGCAATACCCAGAATCTTTTCATTCCACCTTCCGTCAATTGGACTCCAGTAATACAAAGATGCAGGAATTCGTAACTCAAGCTCGTGATACTGTTCTTTTATCACCTCATCCTGATTAAGGCCTGTAAGATCTTCAAGGCCATCCAGAATGTTACTGCTTAAGACATTTATCATTCTTTCATAATGATCTGCATCATCCCCTGAAAAGAATTCCTTTACGACTTTCTTTTCTTCCAGGCTATAGAGCTTAACATCTGCATAAAAATTTGCATCATACTTTTTTACAAATCCATACAGAACAAACTCTTTCTTCTCAACACTGCATATCTTATTTGCGTCAACCACTGAAAGTGGAATCCCATATCTTGATTCATCCAGAAGTGAAAAATGAAGAAGACCTTCGAACCAGTGTTTTTCAAGTCTATTAAATATATCCTTTGAAGGATTATGCTGAAGTTTTATTCTGTTTCCATCCGAGTCATATACAGCAAGCGGAGCAACTGCAATTTCTGATGCAAAAACTGAACCTGCAAACAGGAGGAAGATGATCATAAATATTTTTGTCTTATTCACTTAAACCCTCCGTTTCAAGAAGCACAGCTTTTTCTATCTCAACACATTCTTTATCTGCAGCAGAATTAATTTTGAGTGTTCTCATAATCTCAATTATTTCAGAATACCTTGATGAATCTGCAGGGTTCATATAGTAAAGACTCTTCATCTTATACATAAGGCTTTCCATATCTGAAAAATCCAGCTTCACAAGTTTTTCAAAACCTTCATAACTTGATACATAGTTCCCCTTCTGATACATCAAAAGTGCTTCTGCTTTTATTCTCTGGAATTCAGTGTCATTTTCAGCCGTGTCAATTGTCTTTTTCTTCTGCTCCTCTAAAAGCGCATCATATGTATTTTTCATACCTACAGTTTTCGTATACTGAAGATCAGACTTATCCTTCAATTCAGAAAGAGTCATCACAATTAAACTCTTATTTCTTTCCTGATTCTCAGAAAGTTGTTCTACATCTTTCTTTAATGATTCAATCTGAATCTCTGTATTTTCAAAATATTTCTTAAGACTGCTTTCAAGTTCAAAAGCTGATTTTTTAAGCTGGACATTCTGTATACAGAGAAACACCAGGCAGCCTGTAAAAAGCGAAACTGAAAGACATATGACAACAAGCTGTTTCACACTCATTTTTCCATCCTCTTAATGATCACTTCTTTCAGATATTTCCAGTCCTTTCTTTCCTCAATCTTCAATGCATTATTGATCATTGAAAGTGCCTTTCCATATTTATTTTCATCAAGCAATTTCTCAGCTTCCTTTGCATAATATTTACCTGATCCAAGCTTGAAATAAATCAATATTCCAGGCTTGAGAATCATTTCCTGTTCTACTTTTTCATATCCTTCCTTGACTGCTTTTATCACATGCACTTTTTCATCATCAACAGGAAAAGTGAATCTTCCATATATATCTGTTTTTCCAAGTTCGTTATCATCCAGATATAGCGCTACATTCATTACTTCACTGTTTTCATAGTCATACACCATGATGTATGCCGAATCGATTTTCTTTTCAGGAAGTGTCTTACAGGAAATAAAACTTACCATGACACTCAGAATGATCATCACACTATTTAATTTTTTATTCTGCATTATCTTACCTCGTAATATTCCCCTCGTATTTTTGCCATATATGTTGAGCCGTTTCTGTTGCATGTATTTTCTTCAAGACCCGACTCATTGAGTTTAAGTTTATAGATACTTCCCATATCATTGTCCTTTGCCATTACATAAGTGTCATTTCCTGACTTTGTAAGTCCAAGATATGAAAGGCTCTTTACAGCAACAATCTTACTTTCGGTTATTGTTTCTGAAGCTGCTTTTTTCAATCCTGTTCCTGCGGTATAAAGCCTTTGTCCTGTACTCTGCACTCTGGAAACTTTATAGAATGCTTTATCTATTTCTGAAATCTGAAACTCTTCATCGCTAAGCTCTGCTATTTCATTTTTATCTGAATCAAGCTTTACCTTTACATCAAAACAGACTGTTGTCTGTATCCTGTTTCTATCTTCACTGTTTCTTATTTTTATCTGCTTTATATCAAAAAGATTTTCAGGCTCCTTCTGGATATCTTTAATAAACTTAAGTATTCCTGAGCTTGATGAAATAATGAAAAATTCAATTTCAGTTGCGTTTCCATTCCCTTTAAGCTGTATGTATTCTTCCGTACACCCGTCTTCCCTCAATACAGCACGGACTGTTCTTATATATTCTGAAAGTTTTAGGGCCTTAATCCTTTCTTCCCTCAGTTTCATGTCATCAAGACAGTTTTCATAGAAAGCTATTTTTTCTTCCAGTTCTCCAAGTTCATCAGCATCCTTGATCAATCTTACGAATGTTCCGCTGTAAGTTACGGTTTCCACATTATTTTTTACCGTCGTCCGGTTCATTTTTACAGAATTGAACGCACTGCTTTTCTCAAAGTTCTCTAGAACCTTAACTGCATCCCGGGTAGTAACTTCCACAGAAAACCCGTTCTTATCGATTGCAATATTTTCTATTGTTGTATTTCCCCAGATGCATGAATATATTCTCTCAATATAGGGAAATACTTTTTCATAACAGGCTCCTGTCTTTTCAAGATATTCAGTTTTTACTTTGACAAGTTTTTCCTCTTTTTCTTTTTGTTCTTTTATCTTCTGCTTTTCAGATTCTTCCTTTTCTTTCTGAATGAGAGCTGCATTTTCATTTTCACTGATTCCATGATGAATTATGAAAATTGAAGAAGTAACAAGTACCAGAAGAGCAGCAGCAAGCAGCGCAAGTCCTTTTACTTTTGAGTCTTTGTTGATTTCTTCCTTTGATACATAGACATCGAATAACCCCTTCACAGCTGATTTTTCGATATAAATGTTTCTTTCATCCACTTCATATGGATATATATCTTTAAGGAGCAATTTTGCTTCACTAAGTCTTTTACCTTCTGTTCTTGATTTAAGTTTCAACGTAAACTTCTGAAAAAGGTCTCTGTTCATTTCATCTTTCATATAATTGATTCCTTTTTCATAACTGTTTTATCTATCAGCATATATCTTGAGATTTTCTTTTTATCATTCACATCAGGTACTGCTGCAAATACTGCCTTAACTTCGTACTCATCCTTTTCAAAACAGAATTCAAAGAATGCTGTTTTTGTTCCCACAAGATCAAAGAAAGGATGACCTTCACCGATTTCAAGAACCCTCGCAATATCCTTGATTTCACATTCTCTTCCAAGAAGGCTTCTAAGTTCTGATGTTTTTCTTTCTGCTTCTTCTATTCTGTAAAAATCAATGACAGCTTTTACCAGGTCATCATTCATTCTGTAGATATTCATCAACGGGAATGAGTTTATAAGAGGAAACAGATTCTCCTTCTTATGTTCCTTCTGTAAGTCTTCAATAATTTTTTCATCTGCAAACTGAGGATTTACCCACGCATATGAAACATCTGCATCTTCATCATGCATAGAAAGATATCTGTCAAATGCTTTATCACAAAGAATTCTGTCACTTATAAATTTCCGTTTCAGACCTGTAGAAACATCACAAACGGTATACTCATACCCTGTAAGACAGTTCAGAAGATTTTTAATTTCATGATCATCATCAGTATCGCACTTTATTTCCTTAAGTCCCTGGATTTCCCTTTCCATCTCTGAAATGAGAAGATCAATACTGTTTCTTATTTCAATTTTATTTTCATATGAAATGATCTTTCTCTGTGATGCATATACAAACAATGACAGTGACATCACTATTACTGATAGAGAAAATATTACTGTCATAGCAAGCGGAGTAGAAAAACCGCTTTCATTGTTAATCATCAAAAACCCTCTGCCTTATATATTCCCGTGTTACATAATCACGTCCATTCAATTCCCATTCTATTTTTACAAGTTCTGTCTTCGTTTCTTTTTTATACTCAAATGACAAAGACTTAACTTCAATTCCTTTATCTCTGCACTTTTCCTTAAAAAGCTCTTCAATATCCTTTCTCTTTCCTTCAAGACTTTCAAAGTACGGAACATCAATCAGGGAAGCTTCGTTTCTTAAAAAAAGATCAGTATCAAGGACGGACATCAAAACCCTGGTATTTCCTTCAAGTCTTAAAGATCCTTTCTGCCCTGCAATCAATGCTCCGCCTGCCACTCCTGCACTAATCACAAGAAGGACAACGCAGGCCAGAACTTCAGTTAATCTCATTTGCTTTTCCTATAACCTGTTCAACCTTTTCCATCTGCTTTTCAGATATTCTCTGAACATAAGCAAGACTTCCTATTACTCCGGAAAGTAAAAGCAGGAATGAAGTAATTACTATTATTTCTTTGAGCATTCTTATTCCCAGCTTTTAATATCACTGGCTTTCCCTTCACCGCCTTCCTTTCCGTCTGAACCATAACTTCTGATTCCATATGGAGAACCGTCAGGAGCAGGAGATGTATATTCATATTCATAACCCCACGGATCTCTTGGCACATCCTTATAAAGATAAGGACCAGACCAGCTGTCACTTGAAGGTGAAGTCTCCGGTTTTCTTCTTAATGCCTGAAAGCCCTGTTCTGCCGTCGGATAGTTACCGCAGTCTATGTAATAAGCTTCAAGGGCTGTTGATATACTTTCAATCTGTGTTCTTGCTGCAGCAACACGTGCTTTATCAAGATTATTCACGGCAACAAATCCGACTGTTACTGTAAGAATCAGTATTATTGCAATAACAATAAGAGTTTCCATGAAGGTCCAGCCATCTTCTTCCTTCATTAATTTATAAAAACTTTTTACTTCTCTTCTCATAAAGCCCCCAGCAGATTGAATACAGGTACAACAAACTGACTTATAACAAGTATTATGATTACTCCAGTAAGGAGTATGAAAAATGGTTCTACAAATGATGTGACACCTGAAAATATATTTTCACTTTCAGACGAATAGTAATCACAGATCTGACTGAATGCCTCAAAGGTATTCCCGTTCGTCTGTGCAATCTTTATCCATACCGTAAGGTATTTAGGAAAAAGTCCTTCACTTTCAAATGCAGCTCCAGCTCCGCTTCCGTCCGCGATTTTTCTTGCTGCATTTTCTACAGAATATCTGACTCTTCTGTTGGTCATGACAAAAGAAGCATTCTTCAATGCATCAACAAGAGGAAACGATGCACTGCTTAAAAGCTTCATCGCAAAGGAAAAATCATGCATCTGGACTGTAAGTATGATTTTTCCGATTCCTGGAAGGCGTAAAAGAAAGGAATCAATTATCCAGGCACACCTTTCACTTATCCTGTGAAGCATAGCTGCAATAAGAATTACAAGACCAATACTTATAATGAATATAAAGAGAACAGTAAGATTTCTTTTTATATTCTTCATCTGAAATTCAATTTCTCCTGCCGATCCCTGGAATGCAAGAAATATCCCTTCAAGACGTGGAAGTACAAACATCACAAGAACTGCAACCACAATCAGTGCACATATCATTACAGTTACCGGATATACAAGAGCCTGGATCAGTTTCTGCCTGAGGTTCTTCCGGTCCTTAAGATACTCAGAAAGTCTTCCGAATACTTCTCCAAGATTTCCGCTTGTTTCTCCGACAGAAACCAGTGATACATAAATCGGAAGAAACAGTCCTCTATATTCTTCAAGGCTTTCTGAAAGTTTCATTCCCTCATTTACCTTCTTCAAAAGTGAAGATGTAAATTTTCTTTCGCTTTTTCCTGTAAGTATTTGAGAACAAACCATAAGTGCATCCTGAAGGATAAGTGAAGATTTAAGAAGTGAATGCATGGTCTGCGTAAAAAGAAGAACATTTAATTTCACAGAAGCCCTTCCCTTATAACTTCATCTTTAGTAGTTATACCTTCCTTCACTTTCAATGCAGCATCATACATCAATGATCCAGAACCTTTTCTTGCTAGATATCTTCTGATCTCACCTTCAGGCAATTCTTTTTCAATCATTTCTTCAACCGCACTATCCGTCATGAATACTTCACTTACTGCTGTTCTTCCGAAGTAGCCTGTATTACTGCAAAGTTCACAGCCTTTCCCTTCACATTCTTTACATATTTTTCTTACAAGTCGCTGTGCAATACTTGCTCTTAGTGTTCCTGCAATAAGATAAGGAGCAACTCCAAGATTCCGTAATCGTGTAACAGCTGACACGCTGTCATTTGTATGAAGTGTAGAAAGAATGAGATGACCTGTAAGGGCAGAGCGCACTGCAAGTTCTGCAGTTTCCTTGTCGCGTATTTCACCGACCATGATTACATCAGGATCATGGCGGAGGATTCTTCTTAATACGCTTTCAAATGTAAGGCCTATCTCATCATTCACCTGTATCTGCTCTACGCCTTCTATTATCTTTTCTACAGGATCTTCAATGGTCACAATCTTCAAATGTTCCCTATCCATTTCCTTGATCATTGCATGAAGTGTCGTTGTCTTTCCGCTTCCTGTAGGACCTGTTACAAGAATGATTCCATGAGGAACTTTCAGAGCTGACTTTATCTTTATGTAATTCTTTTCTGTAAAACCAAGCTCCTCCAGATTCAGATCTTCTTTTTCAGCATTGAAAAGTCTCAATACAATATTCTGCCCAGTAACTGACGGTATTATGGAAACACGAAAATCAAGTTTCTTATCCTCTGCCTGAACGCTCATTCTTCCGTCCTGACAGAGTCTGTTCTCCATTACATTAAGTCCTGACATTACCTTTATACGGCTTACAAGATTTTCTGCAATCTTCTTATCAAGTTTTCTTACCGTCTGAAGCACTCCGTCAATTCGGAGCCTTACATGAAGAAAATCATTCGTTCCCTGAATATGGATATCACTTGCATTCTTTCTTATAGCCTCAAGACATATTGCATTAATGATGTTTACGACAGGTGCATCACTGTTTATTTCTTCAAGACTGTAATCAGCCTTCTCTGCATTTACATCAGGAGCATTTTCCCGTGCAGCATCTACATAACTTCCTATGAACTCTGCAAAATCAGAATCCCTTACAACAAGGAATGACAGTTTTTTAGGACTGTGTACTTTTTCAAGCATCCCATTGTCATCTTTATAGCTTTCAGAAACGGCAGCAATTACTTCATCCTCTTTGTTTTCAACAAGGACTGCACGTCTTTTCTTGATGAACTGGTCAGTATACTGTCCTTCCACATTTCTGTACTGAGAAAAATCTGTTATTTTAAATGCTGAAGTTCTTCTCTTTCTCATTCAGCTGTCTCCGGATATTTTACCGTTAATCTTTTGAGGTTTTCTTCTTCACTCATGCAATCTTCTGTACTTTCTTCTACGAAAGGTATCAAATAAATAATGAACTCACTTTCTGCAACCGTTGTCTGTCGTTTCTTGAAAAGATTGCCTGCAACTGGAATCTGTCCAAGTAAAGGAACGCCTTTTTCTGAAATATCTTCTTCCTGCTGAAAAAGTCCGCCGATGATTACAGGTTCACCACTTTTAGTCCTTACATTCGTACTTACTTTCTTCTCTGTTGTTGAAGGTGGAACTGAAGTATCAGCAGAGTTTCCTGAAGATGCAGATTCTGAACTTCCCTGCTTTGATACCTGTGCATCGACTTTTACAGTTATCATCCCGTCTCCGCTTACCCATCCGTTAATTGCTATGGTAAGACCGCTTGTTATTTCACGGGTCGTACTTGTATATAAATCACCTTTCGTATCTACAATAATGTCACGGTATCTGTAAGTATTTGTATTTGAAAAACTCAAAGACTCACCGCTTATTCCGTTAAGGGTTGTGTCTGCAAGAACGCGTGATTTTCCATTACCAAGTTCTGCATTGAGACTTCCTGCAAACTGAACACCGAATTTTGCAATGATATCAAAATTAATATTGAAGATATTAGAAAGCATACCTCCCCATGTATATCCTGCATCTCCAGAGTTTTCTCCGACAGTAAGGTTTGTACCCCAGTTAAAGCTTTCATTCTTCTGTCTCTGTATCACTAAAAGCTGATATTTAATCTGCTGTTTCGGTTTATCAATCTGCTCAAGGTCAGATGTAAAATCTTCAAACTGTCTTTCAGTTCCTGTAAAAAAGATTACAGTCGGATCACTTGTTTCTGTAATATTTTCTTCTAAAGGCTTTGCAAGCGGGAACTCCTTGATGTTCGGAGCGCGCAGAACTTGGAAGACTTTTGAGAAGTTCTTCACTTTTTATGTACTTAAGTTTTACAGCCTGATTTTTCTTTCTGTTATCAAGAAGATTTACATATTCATTTAAAACCTTTTCACTTTCGCCAGTCACCTGAGTTACAAAACCATTACCTGAAGGAAGCAATATTATGTCCGATATAAGAATTGATTTTGGAATTGCACTTACTGCATCCTTTGCACTTATATTATCCAGGTAATAACTTTTATATGTGCGGCCTTCAACAGGAACATCTATCTTTGATATGAACTCTTCAATAGGTTTAATCTCAGATGGACTTCCTGTAAGGATAACTGACGAAGAATTCTTGTCATATTTAATGAAACCTGCTGCATTAAACTCATTCGGAAACATTGCAGAAAGGGAATCGAGATTGATGTTTTTGATCTGTATTATCCGGGTCTCCTTGAACTGTTTTACAATATCCTTCTTCTGAACTTCAAATATGTAGTAAATGTTGTTCTGCACAGTAAAATCACAGTTACATTGATACAGGAACAGCTTAAGCAGTTCATCGAAATCCTTATCCTGATAAACCATATTCTCAAGATTGATGTTCGGCTTTGAAAGAAATGCATATTCCTTTCCTGCTTTTCTGAACATGGTATCAATTACATTTACAAAAGAAGCGCTTTGAATATTACATGTAAACTTTCCGTCCACATCCGACATTGTAAATACGTCGATGTTTCGCTTATTCATATTTCCACTGCTTCGTGTTATGTAATAACCGTCAGCAATACGCTCAAGACCAAAGCCTGGAAGTTTTACTATTGTGAGGTTTAAGACATCTTCAAGGCTCGCATCAGTAACTCTGATGGTAATCATTGCATTAGGAAGGTTGTCAAAAAGAATCGTTCTGTTTGTAAAACGAGAAAGCATATTGATAAACGGTTCTATCTGAACATTTTCTGTATTGATTGAAAGCCGGCCGTTTGATTTATTTTCAATATGAACCTTTGAGATAAAATATACACCCTCATTATTTTCAACATACAGCTGACAGTGTCTTGCAAACCTTGTCATTGCACTTTCAAAATCTTTGTCTTCAAAACGGAATGTTGCACTTCCTGTAACGGTCTCATCAATGAGAACTGATTTACCACACACCTCGGCAACGGAATAGATGATATCCGTGATCTTCTGATTTCTGAAATCCATATAGATGGAACTGTCAGATTCCTGAGTAAATCCGTAATTGAGTGAGACCAGTAACAGTAAGACAAACAGGTGTACTTTGATTTTTCTCATATAAACTTCTTCCCGAAAAGATCAACAGATAAATAGCCAAGTGTTATAAATGGTGCAAAAGGAATTTTCAAAACTGTTTTTCGTAATGTCTTTAATAAACAGAAAGCCAGAATACCGGCCAGACAGGAAACAATGATTGCAAGCATGCTGCAGAAAAACCCGGTACAGAAAGTTGTAACAAACAGAAGTTTGATATCTCCTGCTCCAAGCCCCTTTGTAAAGTGTCTTACCGCAAGAAGGATAAGTGTAACTGCAACGGCAGCAGCAAGGCAGGAAAACATCCTGTTAAAATCAGTGGAAATTTTAAGAGAGAAAACTGTGAGAAATAAAGAATAGACAAATATATTGGGAATTATTCCGGATTTGAGGTCACTGTGGGATATTAATCCCAGATAGAGATAGAAGAATAAACTGATAAACACTTTTTGTCATACCCTTCCCCTCCACTATAATTATGCTAACTGAAAAAAAAAAAAAAAAGTCAATAGGTTTTTATAAAAAATATGCATTTTATTGTAGATTTTTGCAAAAAAGTACTATATAGTTTAAAAGTAGTTTTTAGGGATGGATAATGTGCTTTTGATATTATTTGTTTGTTGATAGTCACATCAATTTTCATTTGTACCATTATGCAGGAAATAATCCGGTTAGGTTTGTGGACCCGGATGGGAATGATTATAATAATTTCTTTTTCTTTAATGACCCATTTGAAATAATTG
>JAKSSM010000032.1 GCA_024403065.1 Clostridia bacterium
AGAGTTTAAGTGCTGCAGAAAGAGAACTGAAGAAATCACAGAAGGAAGCATCCTTTGAACGTGCAAGCAGGACTGAATATGCACCTGAACTTGAAGCCCTTGAAAATATAGATAGAACACTGAACAAGGTAGACAAGATCAAAGAATGGGATAGAGAAAATACCATCTTTATTGAATAGTCCTTATGTGCTAAAATATATACACAGGTTCTATTATGTAATGTATATATAAAGGAGCGTTTTATGAAAAAGAAAATTATCGTAGTACTTCTTGTACTTGTTCTTTTACTTCTTTCCGCATGCGGCAAGGCACCAAAGAATGATGCCATAAAGCCTGTTCAGAAGGAAGCTGTAAAGGTTTTCATTCAGGCATTTGAAGGCATGATTGATTTAAGACGTGTTGATACTGATGCTTATGCAAATGCTGATGAAATATTAAGACTTGCATATGAATGTCTTGACCAGAACGGAATTAAAGCAAATATTACTGATATCTATGAAATTCCTCTTGGATTTGCTTCCACATGGTTCAGTGTTGAATCATATGTTATCTACCATGACAAGGATACAACAAATCAGATTGTCATGATGGTACTTAGAGACGAACTTGGAAGAGACCTCATCGGTTCATACAAGATGTCTGATGTTGACCAGGGAGATTTCCACGGTAAGACAAATGAGGAATTCTCAAAGTATGAAAAGGAAATCCTGAAGAAGCTTGGATTCGATGATTCAAAGTATTCACTCTATTTCCCTGCAACTGAAGTAAGAAAGGTTGAACTGAAGAACGAAGTATCTGACGATGTAAAGAAACTCTACGAAAATGCAGTACTATGCTTCGACAAGGTTGAGTATCGTATGTGGAAATTCGGAGACAAGTTCTCTGACATGTATCAGATAATTGATGAACCGGATGTAAAGAGTCTTGGAGATCTCAAGAAGTTCATTGGAAAGTCATTTGATGAATTCAACACTCAGCAGATATATAACCTGGTTACTGTAACAGATGACTACTACACACCATACAAAGAAATCAATGGTGGACTCTACACAATTCCTACAGGTATGGGTGCAAATTTTGAACTCAAGGGGATTACACCAAAGATGTCTGGTGTATATGATGATGTAATCTATCTCATCCTTGATGCAGAATACAATGCATTCAACGAGGACTACACAAAGGTTCTCTACAGCTACAATCAGGAATACCTCTTCAAGTTCAAGAAAGAGGGAGACACTTACAAGTGTTCAAAGTTCGTTGATATCGCTCGTGGAAGATATGAGACAATGTATTAATTAAAAAGACGAAAAGGGCACCATCTGGTGCCCTTTTTTGAATGCTATTTAAGTTTACTTTCGAATTCTGAAATGATATTTCTGATTTCTCCGATTGTTTCTTCCATTGTTTCCTTCTTGAATGGGTTCTTGAGTTCAGCGCTTGAAAGGAGATCGAAGTATCCTTTTGATCCGCCAGCCTTGCAGAGTTCAAGATAGTCATGGAATGCCTTGTCGTGGTCCTGACGTTCCCTTATGAACAGCTGGAATGCACAAACCTGCGCTAAGGCATAGTCTACGTAGTAGAAAGGATAGAGGAAGATGTGCTGCTTCTGCATCCAGAAGCCACCTTCAGTGAGGAACTCATTTCCATCATAGTCACGCCATGGAAGATAGATTTCTTCAATTTCGTGCCATACCTTTCTTCTTTCCTTTGCAGTCATCTTAGGATTTTCAAATACCCTGTGCTGGAATTCATCGACAGATACAAGGTAAGGAATAACTGTAAGTGCACTGCATAAGTGTGAGTAACGGTACTTGTCAGCATTTTCTCCAAAGAAGGATTCCATATATGGATATGCGAAATGTTCCATACTCATGGAGTGAATTTCATTTATTTCGGATGTACTTGATGTGGAAAGCATTGTCTTCTGTGTACGACCTGAGAGATAGCACTGAAGAGCATGACCTGCTTCGTGAGTAAGTACATCAACGTCAGCGGATGTGCCGTTGAAGTTGCTGAATATGAATGGAGCATTGTATTCAGGAAGGAATGTGCAGTATCCACCAAGATGCTTTCCTGGTCTTGTTTCAAGGTCGAAGAGTTCATGTTCTACCATGAAATTGAAGTACTCTCCAGTTTCCTTTGACATGTCGTTATACATCTTTCTTGCCTTTTCAACAAGTTCATCCTTTGTTCCGATTGGAAGCGCATTTCCTTCAGGGAAGACAAGAGCTTCATCATAGTAGTGAAGTCTGTCAACTCCAAGTCTTTCCTTCTGCTTTTCGTAGAGTTCCTTACATACAGGTACAATAATATCCCTTACATTGTTTCTGAATTCTTCTACATCACGTGCAGTATAGTCATATCTTCCACGGGCAATATAGATATAGTCGATATAGTTCTTGAAACCAAGCTTCTTTGCAATTTTAACTCTAAGCTTTACGAGTTCATCATATGTGCTGTCAAGCTTGTCGGATACTGACTTGTAGAGATCTGCCCATGCGATGAATGCTTCTTTTCTTTCAGCTCTGTCAGTTGATTCCATGTGCTTCAAAAGGCCATAGAAGTTGCATTCTTCGCCCCTGAACTCAGTCTTGCAGAGTGCTGCATCCTTTGAGTACTTCTGTGAAAGATTTCCTTCCTTTACAGTATCAAGAAGAGTAAGGATACTGATTAACTTAAGTTCATGCTCAATGTTGTATGTAAGGAAAGGTCCATATTCCCTGTCAAATTCTGCACGGAATGGGCTTTTTAAAAGTGCCTTGTAGAGTGAAAGCATTGAAAGCTTCATGGATGAACCCTTTTCATTGAGGTATTTCATTTCCTTATCGTAGAATTCATCAGTCTTGTCTAAAGTGTTTCTTATTTCGCAGATTGTCTGCTGTGTGAAGACTGATACAAGAATCTTTTCAGCATCCTTATATGCTCTGTTCAGTTCTTCATATGTTGATGCAGATTTCATTCTTTTTACGATAGCTTTTACATCTTTTTTGATTTTACTGAAATCCGGTCTTACGTATTCAAGTTCCTTAAAAGTATTCATAGATATATCTCCTTTATATGTTCTTCCTTTATTTTATCACAGGAATGCATAAAAGGGATAAAAATATGTATTAACTAGAGACTCATTTTTTGATATAATGAGGAGTACATTTTTTAGAAAACATAAAAAAGGAGATTATCAAAATGGAAAACAAATATGTATATATTACAGATCAGAAGAGCAACATCTATTCAGATATCGTTGAAGTAGGCGACGTTATGTACCTTGCAGGTCTTGTTTCAGAAGATCTTTCAACTAGAGATGAATTATATGGTGATATCACATTTGAAACAAAGACAGTTCTTGACAACCTTAAGGTTATCCTTGAAAACAACGGTTCAGACATGAACCACATCGTTAAGATTGATGTAATCTTAAAGAACTGGGCTGACAAGGCTGCAATGAACGCAGAATATGTAAAGCACTTCGATAAGGATCACGTTCCAGCAAGAATCTGCTATGGCGATGTTTCACTTGCAGGAGAATGCAAGATTGAAATCGCTGTAATCGCTACAAAGTGCTAATCATGGCTGAAACAGTAAGACTGGACAAGGTATTTTCAAATCTTGGAATACTTTCAAGGTCAGAGTGCAAAAAGCAGGCTAAAAAAGGTTTTATCACAGTAAATGGTGAAGTTGTAAAGGAGACTGAAAGAAAGGTTAACCCTGACAGTGACATCATCACATATATGGATGAGGTGCTCTATACAAAGAAGTACGTCTACTACATGCTCAATAAACCTGCAGGATATATTACAGCAAATGATGACAGGTTTTCAGAAACTGTATTTGATCTTGTCATGGACAAGAGAACTGACCTTTCCGCTGTAGGAAGACTTGATAAGGATACAACAGGAATACTTCTCCTTACAAATGATGGGGACCTTAATCACAGACTTCTTTCACCGAAGAATCATGTGGAAAAAACCTATGACGTTCTGATTGACGGTGCCCTTACTGAAAATGATGTAAGAAAGCTTGAAAAGGGAATTGATATCGGAGATGAAAAGCCTACCCTTCCTGCAAAGGTTGAGATTTTAAGTGAAACCAATCCGCAGAATGTGAGACTCATTATAACCGAGGGAAGATTCCACCAGGTTAAAAGAATGTTTGATGCACTTGATAAGCCTGTGCTCTCACTTCACCGATCCATGTTTGGACCACTTAAGCTTGATCCGGAACTTGAAGAAGGTACATACAGAGAACTTACTGAAGATGAAATGAAGAGTATTATGCAGGCTGCAAAAAGAGAGGACTACTAGTTATGGAAAGATATTCTAAAATTGCCAATATGGACGTAACATTCAAGTTCACTGTTGCACTGGATGATGAAAACGGATGCTACAGATTCTTCGCAAAGGAAGAGGATGGAAAATCCCTTCATATTGCATCCATTCCAGCAAAGGATGAAAACGGAAGAGAACGTGAACTTTACGAAATGGCAGAATATTTGAAGCACTCATATAAGCTGCTTCTCCTCCACTATATAGATTTCACATCAGGGGACGACTATAAAGTGGATGAAGAAGAGGAAGAAGAAAACTGCGAATCATGTGGAGCATGCAGCTCATGTGATTCCTGCGGTCAGTAACAGGAGAAAATGATGAAGAAAGTACTTGTTTTCATATTATGTCTTTTGATGGTGTTATCCTTTGTATCATGTGGTAAAAAGGGTGAAACTCTTTACACATATCAGTTCGATGAGATGTCTGTAAGACTCCCTGAAGGAGAGGCCAATCAGACTGCAGGATATGAAATGGTATATACAAATGAAAAATTCACCATGAAGGCTGTTGCAGATGACAAGGCATATTTTGAACTTGCAGGTCTTGATTTTGACAAGATGACTGTTCAGGAATATGCTGACCTTCTTTCGTCCCAGCTTACAAGAGAAGCATACGAAAAGGATGATATAAAAAAGGTTAGTCTCATCTATTCAGGACCAGAAGAAGGAAAATTTTCATATGAGTTTGTTGAAAAGAGCGCCTATGCCTTTTGGATTATCACTTTCACCGGAAGTGAAAGTGAAAAGGATGAACTTCTTCCACTTTTCAAAAACTATGGAAAATCAGTAAAATTCAGTTAAAATCAAAAAACTCTTAAGGAAACTTAAGAGTTTTTAAATTATTGTGATATAATTAAGAAAAAGTAGAAAAGAAAGGATATATTCTGATATGAAAAAATGGTTTTCAGAGAACATAAAGGGTCTTCTTTTATGTCTTCTTATTGCTGTTCCATCATGGCTTCTTGGAAAGAAGTTTCCGATTATCGGTGGTGCAGTAATATCCATCATTCTTGGAATGATAGTTACAGTATTCTTTAAAGATAAAAAGGGTTTTGAAAAGGGTATAAAGTTCACATCAAAGAAGATTCTTCAGTGGGCGGTTATACTTCTTGGATTCGGAATGAACCTTAGTGTTATCCTTGAAACAGGAGCACAGTCACTCCCAATCATCTTATGCACAATTTCAACATCTCTAATAATTGCATTTGTGCTTTCAAAGGTTCTTCATATTCCATCAAAGATTTCAACACTTGTAGGTGTAGGTTCATCAATCTGCGGAGGTTCAGCAATTGCTGCAACTGCTCCTGTAATTGATGCTGATGATGAAGAGGTTGCACAGGCTATTTCAGTTATTTTCTTCTTTAATGTTATTGCAGCACTGCTCTTCCCAACACTTGGCTCAGTCCTTGGTTTCTCAACAGCATCCGGTGAAGCCTTTGGTATATTTGCAGGTACTGCAATAAATGATACATCATCCGTTACAGCTGCTGCATCAACATGGGACAGCATGTGGGGTCTCGGTTCTGCAACACTTGACAAGGCAGTAACTGTAAAACTTACAAGAACTCTTGCAATTATTCCTATCACTCTTGTTCTTGCATTTATTAGAACAAGAAAGGAAAAAGGAGAGGCAAAGGATGGAAAGAAGGTAAGCTTAAAGAGTATTTTCCCATTCTTTATCCTTTACTTTGTTCTTGCCTCTGTAATTACAACAGTGGCTTTAAGCCTCGGTGTACCTGGTTCAGTATTTACACCGGTAAAAAATCTTTCAAAGTTCTTTATTGTCCTTGCCATGGCAGCAATTGGACTTAATACAGATATTGTTAAACTTGTAAAAACAGGTGGAAAGCCAATTGTACTCGGTTTCTCATGCTGGGTTGGAATCACACTTGTAAGCTTACTTATGCAGCACGTAATGGGGTTATGGTAATATGAAATACATGGATATGCACTGCGATACAATTACTATCATGTACCAGTATGGCGGTGAACTTAAAAAGAACAGCTATCACATTGATATTGAAAAGATGAAGAAGGGAGAGTGTCTTCTTCAGAATTTTGCAGTATTCACAGACATCACAAAGAACAATTCAAGCTACACCAGGGATAATGTCCGTTTCTTCCATTCTGAAATGGAAAAGAACAGGGATAGCATAAGACAGGTCCTTAAGTTCAGTGACATAAAGGAAAATGAAAAGAACGGTCTGATATCCGCAATGCTTACTCTTGAAGATTCAGGAATCATTGATAATGACCTCCGAAACATGGAATGGTTCTATAACGAGGGCGTCAGAATGATGACCCTTACATGGAACTACTATAACGGTATCGGTTATCCTAACTTTGATCCAAGAACAGGAAACATGTATGATACTGATTCAGAACACGGCCTTACAAAGTTTGGTTTTGATGCAGTAGAATATATGGAGGAACTGGGAATAATCCCAGATGTATCACATCTTTCAGATAAGGGTTTCTATGATGTTCTTTCATGTACAAAGAAACCATTTGTTGCATCCCATTCCAATGGAAGAGCCTTGTCAACAGCGGCACGTAATCTCACAGATGACATGATAAGAAAGCTTGCAGAAAGGGGCGGTGTTACAGGTCTTAACTACTACAGCAATTTCTTAAAAGATGGTGGTGAAGACTATACAACACTTGACCAGATGGTAAAGCAGGCAAAGCATATCGTAAATATCGGTGGAACTGATGTTATTGGTCTTGGTTCAGACTTTGATGGTATTACATCAAAGCTTGAAATAAAGGACTGCTCAGGAATGCAGATGCTCTATGATGCCTTAAAGAAGGAATTCACTGAATCTGAAATTGAAAAGATATTCTATAAAAATGTTTTAAGAGTATACGAAGACTGCCTTAAATAGGCGGTCTTTTTTGAATTAATTAAAGATGCATCGCATGTTGATATAAAATAAAAAGCTTACTTTGCAGTAAGCTTTGGGCATCAGTATGGAAAATTAGGTGTAATTTTGAATTTTATGTCGTTGGACATTAGTGCGTTAATCGTGTCAAGGATTTCCCATGCGTAGCCTTGTTTGATCATTTTCCCATCTTTTAGAATGCTCGCGGATTCAAGGGTGAAACAACCTAATAATTGCTTTATAACATCACGTTTGTCTTTTGTTATTTCATCGTTAGGCAAAATAAATAATTGATAAATGGTACAGTCGGTATCCATATCATTTGGATTTGTTGTTGCTATTGAAAAGGTACATTCAGGACATTTCCAAATTAAATCTCTTCCTTTTTCAACACGAATCATCTCTTTATTGCATTTTTCACAAATCATTTTCTTTTTCCTCCAGGTACAAATTTTTGCAATTGACGTTTCCTTGAATAGTCAGGTGTGTTATCGGATTTCATAGGAGCAGCAAAGTGAACTCCTTTCTCGTTTGCAAAATAATATGTGTCGGGTGCATAGACTGGCACACCAAGTTTGTTTGCAAGGTGTTGTGCGAATCCATCAGGAGAACTTCCTGTGTTACAGGATAATAATCGCACTCCTTTGTATTTTTTGAAGTCTGAATTATGTTTAAGCATTCTTGCGAGGAATCGATGATCGATTTTTTTGACTCGTCCATCGATGAACAATTCCATATAAGTTGCTGCACCATGTCCGACAACATCGAAAATATAGTTTTCATCTTTATCTAGTCTTTTGGATGCAAAAGAGAGAAATTGGTTATTTGGGTGAACGAGTGTTAAGTCTCCCACTGAAACTTGAAGTCTTAAACGCGAAAGAAGTTCGAAGTTCTCGAAACACATTTGTCCAGTAGTTCCTGATGCTAAGTTTCCATTTATTTTTCTACCCATATTATTTACCTCTCAAGTTACGTTCTTGTAATGTGTTGTTAATAATATGGATATTTACGTGGTTGTCTATGGCATACTTTAACATTAGATTTGTTGACTCTGCTTGAGCAACAGAGTAAACCACTAATGCTTTAGGGTGTCTTGTATCAACCAAGACTTTCAGTGCTTTGAGAAACAATTCCCTTTCTGCACCGCGCATGACACCTTTTAAACTGACGGCAACATTGGAACCTATCATAATATGTTCAAAACACCAACGCAGTGACTCCTCATCTGAGTATGACATGAGCGGAAAGGCTATTGCACCACATTCAAATGTAAACCAGAGGTATGTAATGATAGAACGTTTTATGTTATGGTAGGTAACTTCAAAGTCAAAATCACCATATGTTGAGTAATCAAGAGGAATAAAAAATTTAATCCCTTGATATCTTTGTTTGTAGTGTTTTAACAAATCGGTGTTTTTATAAATGATTGCATTATACAAACCATCAATTACATCGAATTTTGAATCCCTTATAAACCAACAAATACCTGTGTTGGGTGTTTTATGGAACAGATGTGGTTCTGTATCAAGTGCTAAAAAATCAGGATACTCATTGACAAAAGAACCTATTTCTGGAAGCTGGGAATGAACACTTTTTACTGTTTTGTTAGTTAAATAAAAACCATAAACATCTTGTGCATCGACACTTTTATAGTCGATAGCTAACGCAATTGTGTCGTCTGTTAATTTCCTTGACGATAAAAAATTTGATTTTACCATAGTCATTAAAGCACCTCCTTAAATTGACTATTGCTATTCTAATAAGACCATGGTAAAATTCACGTAGGGACATGGTTTGCCATGGTCGGATACTTGGATTGTTGCTAGTGCCAGTAGCAATAATCCTTTTTTTATTGGGTATTATATTTTATAAAATGCTGTATGTAATCACTCTCGTAGTCGAACAAATCGCTTCCAACACATCTGATTCTGTTTCTTAACGCTTGAATCCAGTACGTGGAGGCTTCATATGACAACGAAAAATGTGTAACGCATTTTTCTATTGAGTTAATATTGTTTAGTATCATAACGCATTTTGGCGCTTGCAAAGCTTTTGAAAAATAGTCGGCCAATATTTCGGAATCGGCTGTATATTCTTCTTCGCCACACAATATGTGTTTAATTTCATGAGCTATTGTAAAGCGCTGCCTATAAATGTTTGATGAATCGTTGTAATAAATCTTGTGGCCAGTTGATCCATTGGTATAGTGTTCGGTAATGGTGAATCCTTTTTCTAACGATGGTTTGGATAATATTTGACTGCGTTTGCTTTGAGACAGTGATGAATATTTTATTAAATCAACGTGTAGGATTTCGGTTGCAATGTAAAAGACATCAACAGGAAAATGAAAAAGACCATAATCCGTAAGAAAATCTAAAGCCAATTTATCCATAAAAGAGTAATCATCTGAGCTTAGCATTATTTTTCCTCGAATAAAATTCTTAACAAATTCATTTTTTCGTCAGATGATAACTGACCTCTATTTCGCATTACAACAGTTCTTGTTTCAACATAGGGATCCGTTGTAGTAGTATGTGTGCAATTTCCGCCGATTAGGTAGTCCTGTGAAACTCCCAAAGCGTTAGCGACATTAATAATAACATCCATACGGGGCATGATATTACCCTGTAAATACCTACATAATGATGGCTCGGACACACCACTTAATTTTGACAATTCTTTTTGATTGATTTTATTTTCTACCATTAACTTCTTTGTTCGTTCAGCAAATACAGACATAAAGGTTACCTCCCAAAACACTTCATTCTTTATACAAACTAATTATAACAATTTCATTATGAAATTGCAAGATTAAAAAATGAAATTTTTTTGATTGTTTTTCTGAACTATTTTTATGTTAGTATATACGAAGACTGCCTTAAATAGGCGGTCTTTTTTGATGTATGTAAAAGTTATTGCAAGGCGGATAAAACTCGTTTAAACGCCAATTCTGTGCCATACAGATATGGTATTGGCATAGTATTCTAATGTAGAACGTATGCAGTCTTTATGTTTGTAAATATGTACACTTTCGTATATAATGAAATAGTGTATTAGTATAAAAAAGGAAAATGCAGAAGATGAATATTGAACTTATTAAAGAAAATGTAATGAAGTGGATGGCTGAAGAACTTACTCCAGGTGAAGGAAGTAACGTTTATGACACTTTAAGTGATGAACTTAAAAAAAGGTCTTTAAACCTTAAGAATGTACAGAACGGCCGTGAACTTGGAGGATACGTTACAAAGGACGGAAAGACTGTAAAAAAGGGAAAACTTCTCCGTACAGCAAACCTTTCAAAGGCAACAGAGCAGGATATTTCAAAACTTGAAGCACTGGATCTTAAACTCATTCTTGATTTGAGGTCATCCATGGAAAGACAGAACTTTCCGGATAAAGAAGTACCTGGAGCTGAAAACGTATGGGCTAATCTTGTTGAAAGTTCAATTGGGCCAGAAATGGAGAAGACAGTAAGAAAACTTGCGCCAAGACTTCTTAAAGAGAATCCTGATATGAAGAAACTTACTGTAAAATTTGTGTCTGACAGAGGAATCCAGAAATATCTGAGATCCTACTACCTTTCAATTGTAAAGGATATGAAAACCCAGAAGGAGCTTACGCACTGCTTCAGTGAGATTCTTAAAAAAGAGGGTGCAACAGTTCTCTGGCACTGCACACAGGGAAAGGACAGATGTGGACTCATGTCACTTCTCATGCTCGGTACTCTTGGTGTAGATGATGAGACAATTCTTGATGACTTCAGTGTTTCAAATGAATACTACAGAGAATTCCTTGATGAAAGACTTCTTGTTGCAAAGAAAATGCTTGCAGGCAGAAAGACAAAGGAAGCACTTATCTCAATGATTGGTGTAAGCCGTGAATATATGAAGGAAGTAGTGGACTATATGAACCGTGAATACGGTTCCATAGCAGGCTACGTAAAAAGTGTTCTTAAGGTAAGTGAAGATGAAATATCAGCGCTGAAATCGTATTACCTTGAATAGATAAAGGAGATAATATCATGAAGACAAAACTCGACTATCAGACATCCGGTAAGGAAAGAGTAAGCTACGCAATGTACTTCTTCGGCCAGAACATTCTCTGGGCCTATGCAGGACTTGTAGCAACATTCCTCCTTGATATCGGTATTGAAGCAAAGGTTGCATCCGCAATTCTTCTCATTCCAAAAATCTGGGACGCAGTAAACGATACGCTTTTCGGATTCATTGTTGACCGTACAAAGTTCAGAAACAACCAGAAGTTCCTTCCATGGATCAGAATCGGTACTGCAATAATCGGAATCACAACAGTAATCATGTTTGCAATCAGCAAGAATATTCCAAGCACTTCCATGAAGCTTACATGGTTCCTTGTTTCATATCTTGTGTTTGATGCTGCATATACTATGCTTGATGCTCCTATGTATGCTCTTCCAACAGCAATGACAACAAATGTTCAGGAAAGAACATCCCTTATTTCATCAAACCGTTTCACAGGTATGCTTGGTGGACTCATTGCAACAGTTCTTGTTCCAATCGTTAGACCAAAGACTGGATGGTTACTTGGTGCAGTTATCTTCTGTTCATTTGCTACAGCATTCATGCTTCCAATCCTTTTTACTGGTAAGGAAAGAAATACAGAATTCAATGAAAAGACTGAAAAGTTTGGATTAAAGGATATGGTCACATATCTTGCAAAGAACAGATATCTTGCAATTTCCCTTGCACTTATCTTTATCATCGGAGTATGCTCCATTGAAACAGTCTTATCCCTTATAGTTGCACGTAACTGTCTTGGAAGTGAATCCATGGCTACAGTAATTACTGCTATCCTTACACTCCCAATGATTATTCTTGCAGTATTCCTTCCAAAAATCTGCAGAAGGTTTGATAAGGTTGTAGTGCTTACATATGCAATGCTCTTTGGTGTTGCAGGATGTCTTATCGGATTTATCGGTGGATACAGAAGCATGGCAGTAGTTATGGTATCAGCAGTAGTAAAGGGTATCGGATACTCCATATTCATGATTATTTCATATATGCTCATACCTGATGCTGTAGAGTATGGTACATACAAGAGTGGAATAAGAGCTACAGGTATCTCATTCTCACTTCAGACATTTACGTCAAAATTAAGAGGTGCAATCGTTGGTTCAATTGCGCTCTTTGCTCTTGGACTTTTCGGTTATGACTCAACTCTTGCAGAAGATGTGCTTCAGGCTCAGTCAGTAATTGACGGAATCTGGACTGTATATACACTTCTTCCTGCAGTAGGATATCTCGTATCATTCTTCCTTCTTCTCTTCTTATACAAGATGAGAGACAGAGATGTTGATATAATGACTAGAGCAAACAGTGGTGAAATTACAAGAGAAGAAGCAGAAACTCTTTTAAACGGCAGAATCTAATGGAATCATTTATTAAAGAATACAGATACGAAAATGGTGACATTCAGAAGGTTCAGGTAGTGAATCTGGACAGCTGGAGTGACCTTAAATTCATGAGACCGGAGTATTCAAAAGAAGGATTTACTAAACTCTGTGATCTCTATGAGAACTTTATCATAAAGAAATTTGCAGCAATATTCGGAAAAATTGTGCTCTTTACAGTTCCGGAGAATATGGAAGTGCCATTTGAATCCGACACACCTTACGGAAAGGTATTAAGCCCTCTTTCAAAGGCAAATATTGCACTCAGGAAGAATTCCTATGTAAAGGGAGGAAAGATTCTCTTTAAGGATAAAATGACTGAAGATTTCTTTAATGAGCTTAAAGAAAAAGGATGTTTAAGAATAGCAGAAGGAAAGAGAAACAGTGTGACATTTTCACCTGTTGGAAACTGTTTCGGTTTCTTGAGTGAAAATCACAAAGAGTCTCCATTCAAGGTAAACTCATCCTTCTTCATCATGGACCAGTTTGACCTTGGCTCCGTATATGATGAAATATCAGTTCCTCTTGGCCTTGCAGTTCAGGATGGTGTGATATTAAACCCTCCACAGTTTGGTCGTGAAGTCCTTGCTGTTGACAGGAATGACAATATCCGTATTACTGACATTGGACTAAAGGATATTGGTGTAGTAATTGACGGCGTAACCTATGAGCATAAAAAGAATGCAGTATTCTTTGAACGTCCTGAAAAGAGAAAGACTGACAGGGGCGGATTTGATATTGCTGTTGTAAACAACAGGGTTGCAGCACTTAAAAAAGGTGGCCAGACAGAAATTCCTTCTGGAGGATTTGTTCTTAAACTTGAAAATGAG
>JAKSSM010000033.1 GCA_024403065.1 Clostridia bacterium
CTTCTTGTGCATTTCTCTCCAGAAATCAATAAGTGAATTCTTTAAGATCATTCCCTTTGGAAGGTAGAATGGGAATCCTGGAGCTTCATCTCTGAATGCGAAAAGTCCAAGTTCCTTACCGAGTTTTCTGTGGTCTCTCTTCTTTGCTTCTTCAAGCATGTTTACATATGCATCAAGTTCTTCCTGTGATGGGAATGCTGTTGCATAGATTCTCTGAAGCATCTGACGGTTTGAATCTCCTCTCCAGTATGCTCCTGCTACTGACATAAGCTTTACAGCCTTGATCTGACCAGTTGATTCCATATGAGGACCAGCACAGAGATCAGTAAAGTCACCCTGTTTGTAGAATGAGATTACAGCATCTTCTGGAAGATCTTCAATAAGTTCTCTCTTGTATGGTTCGCCCATTTCCTCAACGAGCTTTAATGCTTCTTCTCTAGGAAGTTCATATCTTTCTAATGGAAGATTTGCCTGAATAATTTTCTTCATTTCCTTCTGGATTGGAAGGAAATCTGCTTCTACGAATGTATGACTTGATTCAAAGTCATAGTAGAAACCATTGTCAATTGATGGTCCAATTGCAAGCTTTGTATCTGGCCATAAGTGCTTGATTGCCTGTGCCATAATATGTGATGCAGTATGTCTGTATACCTTTCTTACTTCTTCATCGTTCCAGTCTATTTTTGCCATTTTATATATCTCTCCTTTTGTTATTCTATCAATGTTTATGGTTCCTGATTGCCAGTTTCGCCCTGACCATCACCATTTCCAGGTTCTGGGTCAGTACCTGGGTTTTCAGGTTCAGTACCTGGGTTCTCTGGTTCTGTTCCAGGGTTCTCTGGTTCTGTTCCAGGGTTCTCAGGCTCAGTTCCTGGATTTTCAGGTTCAGTACCTGGGTTCTCCGGATCGGTACCTGGATTTTCTGGGTCAGTTCCTGGGTTTTCAGGTTCAGTTCCTGGATTATCTGGTTCAGTTGAACCTGTATCTGGTACTGGGAATCCTTCTTCATCAAGATAGATTGAACCGTCACCATTAAGCTTCCAGTTACCCTGAATTACACCATTGTTTACTACAATTCTTTCACCATCACGGGTGTAAATATATTCTCCATCACTACCCTTAAGATATGAGTTTCCAGCTTCCTGCCAGAGTGCTTCTTCGAAGTGCTGCTGGATAGTATCTGAAATGAGCTGTGCTCTTTGTGACGGCTGATAGTTTTCTTTACCAAACAGATATTTGTGAAGCCATCTGATATTTGATGCAAGAGTTGTAGGGAATATGAGTGACATATCATCATATTCAGCACCACACCAGTTTGTAGGCCATCCTGAACCTGTTGTGAAGTTGTATTTTGCAATATTGATACCAAGAGCAAGTACGTCTGAAGTCTTGAGGTTAGTCTTGATCTTTGGAGTTACGAAGTAAATAAGGTCCTTTACTTCCTTAACCTTCATCTTCTTAACCTTGTCAACTACTGCGTTGATTACTATTCTCATTCTTTCAGTACGCTTTGTATCTCCACCAACGTCCATTCTCATACGGCCATAGCCAAGAGCCTGAACACCGTTTAATGTCTGCATACCTGTTTCGGTTACTTCCTTGAACATTGATTCATCACCAAGTTCTCTGCATCCGTCACGGATAACCTTATTGAGTTCCTTAAGTTCGTACTGCTGGATATCGAGGTCAACACCACCGATTGCATCAACTACGTCAACTACAATCTGGAAGTTGATTACTACATACTTGTTGAGGTTGATATCTGTCATCTGGCTCAGTGTCTGAAGACACATGTCGATACCACCGAAGAAGATACCTGTGTTTGCTCTCTGATATGTTGATGTATTACCAATCTTTGTATATGTGTCTCTGTAGATTGAAACAAGCTTTACTTCATATGTTTCCTGATTGATAGATGCAATCATCATCATATCTGATCTTGAACCTACAAAGGACTTCATGTTTCTTGTATCAAGTCCAAGAAGCAGAATATTTACAAATCCATTTTCAGGTTCAATTGAGAATTCGTAGTCAAGGAAACCTTCATCTTCCTGAAGTTCAGGTACATCAACAGGTAAAACTGGCTCGTCAGGCTCCTCAACCTTATTCATCTGTTTAATAATATCATCGAAGAATGCAAATGCGATTGAACCACCGATTACAGCTGTAAGAAGTAATACGATGAGAACGATAACAAGAATCTTCTTCCAGAGTTTAAGATTCTTAAACCACTTGCCAAGAGATTTCTTTCCGGCACGCTTCTGAAGACCTTCACTTTCCTGAAGCTTAAGGGCCTTTGCTTCTTCTTTTGCAAGCTTCTTTGCTTCTCTCTGTGCTTTTTTGCTTCTCATTTCCTATTTACCTTCCTTTAAGAGGTCTCTTATTTCAGTGAGTACATCCATTTCAGTTGGCTTTGGCTCTTCTGGGACCTTTGGTGCTTCTTCTTCTTTCTTCTTGAGATTTTCAAGCTTATTGAAAAACTTTACAATCCAGAAAAGAACAAGTGCAGTGAGAAGGAATGTGATAACAGCATTGATGAAATTACCAACCATGATCTGAGCTTCTCCAACTCCTACCGAAAGTTCTTCGAAGTTGATTCCACCTGTAAGAATTCCAATTACTGGTGAAATAATATCTTTTACAAGTGAATTAACAATTGCAGTAAATGCACCACCAATGATGATACCAACTGCCATTGACATTACATTACCCTTCGTAATGAATGCTTTGAATTCTGAAAAGAATTTCTTCATTTTTACATCTCCTTTGGATCAAATTTTTCAAAAATAGGAGTAATACCCTGTTCTTTGCAGATGAGGTAATCCTCATATTTTCTTACTGTCCATGTATATTTATATCCTTTGTATCTTTTAAAGGATTTAAGACAAATGTCTTCATACTTGAATGCTACAAAATCAGGACTGGATATAAGGTTTACAAAGAGATTCTTCATAAGAAAGTTCTCATAAGGCTTTATATCAGCATCACTTGATTTCTTGCTTTCCTTAAGCAGATTTCCTGCGAGCTGTCCACGGGCAACTTCAGGATATTTCTCCTTAAGATACTTGAGAGCAAATGGATAGAATGACTCGATTACATAAAGTCCATCATATGAATCAAGTTCTTCCATCACTTTATCTACAAGTTTTTCAGTATTCTTTACTACCTTGAGTTCAACAAGAAGTGGTACCTTGCCATTAACAAGTGAAAGCACTTCTTTGAATTCCGGCATAGTTTCTGAAGTAGATAAAAGCGGATATTGCTTTGACTCTTCAAGAGTAAGTCCCTCTATATCAAGTTCTACTCCAGACATTCTTTTAAGGCTGGAATCGTGCACTACAACGAGTTTTTCGTCCTTTGTGAGATGAACATCAAGTTCAATTGCATAGCCCTTTTCTACAGCCTTTCTGAAGGCAGAAAGAGAATTTTCAGGACTTGTAATATTGTCATAGAGACCGCGATGGGCAAAATCCCAGTTCTTTAATTCTTCAAGTATTTCAGTTTTGTTTTTCATATTAGTCTACGTCCATATCAGCAAACTTTTCAATGCCCTTCTTTGTATCAAGTGGCTTTGAGTCGCCATGCTTAACCTGGAACATTGTAACAAATGCGATGATTGCAAATACAGTTGCATATGGGAAAAGTGTCCAGTATCCAACATGTTCAAGAAGGAATCCTGAAAGAATAGGAGTAACAACCTGAGCAGCCATACTGAATGTATAGTACATTCCAGTAAACTTACCGATATCTGAACCCTTACACATTTCTACAACCATTGGATATGAGTTTACATTGATTGATGCCCATGCAATTCCTACTGTAAGGAAAAGTGCATAAACGCCTGCATTTGGAGTTTTGAAAAGTGCTCCAGCTGCGAAGCATGCAGCAAGAAGTGTTACACCGAAAAGAATAACCTTCTTACGTCCAAGCTTTGATGAGATTGCACCAACAGGAATGTATGCAATGATAGCTCCAACAGAACCTACCATAAGCGCTCCTGCATATGAACCGCCTGCCATACCCCATACTTCTGTAGCATACTTTGAGAATGCGGAAATAACTGCGTTATATGCCATAAACCAGAATGAAACTGAAAGAAGGATAAATGTAAGGCTCTTCTTTACGTCACGTGGAAGTGAAGCTGTGCCAGTTTCTTCGTCTTCTTCAACTTCTTCTGCAATTCCCCACTCTTTTTCTGTCTGAATTCTTTCTTCAACAAGCTTGTTTTCGTTGATTGTAAGTAATAATACTACAAGAGCAAGAAGCATGATGAATGAAACAGCAAGAGCAAGCGTAAGATAGCTTCCGTCGTTTTCCTTTGGTGAAAGGAACTTGATTAAACCAAGAACGATGATACCACCAACTGCACCCATAAGGTTGATAATGGCATTAGCCTTTGATCTTAATGGTTTTGGTGTTACGTCTGGCATAAGTGATACAGCTGGTGAGCGGTATGTACTCATGGAAACAAGCACAAGAAGAAGTGCGATAATGAATCCAACGAGTGTTCTCATTGTAGCTGTAATAGGTAAAAGAATGAGGAAAACTGATGCAAGAATAGTTCCTACAAAGATGAATGGAGTTCTCTTTCCTCTCTTTGATGTTACCTTATCTGATAATGCTCCGAAAAGTGGAAGCATGAATAATGCAAATATATTGTCAAGTGACATTACTACACCTGAAAGTGTATCTCCAACATTGAAAACATATTTGAGAATAAGTGGAACAATGTTGTCATAGAGCTGCCAGAATGAACAGATTGCAAGAAATGCAAATCCAACCAGCAGAGTCTTCTTGTTATCTAATTTCATAATAATACCTTTCTTTGAAAAAATTATTATACAACAAGGTATTATACCACAATAATCTGACAAACTACAATAAAAAATGGGTGATAAAATATCACCCATTTTCACAAGTCAATAATATTTAAGGATTATTTTGTGCTTGCATCGAATAATGCTTCAGCGTTGTCCCATTCAGCAATGATTTCTGGAACTACCTTGTAAAGGTCGCCTACGATAGCATAGTCTGCAATTTCCATGATTGGAGCATCAGCATCCTTGTTGATAGCTACGATGCAGTTTGAAGTCTGCATACCAGCTAAGTGCTGAATAGCACCAGAGATACCACATGCGAAGTAGATGTCTGGCTTTACAGTTGTACCAGTCTGACCTACCTGGTGTGAGTGATCAATCCAGCCTGAGTCAACAGCAGCACGGCTTGCACCTACTACACCGCCAACCTTATCAGCGAACTGCTTCATGAGGTCGAAACCAGAAGCATCACCAAGTCCTCTTCCGCCTGAGCAGATGATCTTAGCGTCGGATAATGATACCATTTCCTTAGCTGACTTAACGATGTCAAGGATTTCAACTCTGATATCTTCCTTAGTTACAGCTGGCTTAACAACAACTGTTTCACCAGTAGCACCAGGAACTCTTTCTAACTTCTGCATTACGCCTGGACGAACTGTTGACATCTGTGGTCTAGTTCTTGGGCAGATGATTGTAGCCATAAGGTTACCACCGAATGCAGGACGAGTCTGCTTGATACCTACGTCTGGATCGTTAGGATCTAAGTCTGATGTATCAAGAGTAGTGTTCTTCTTAGCGAATTCAATGTACTTTGAAACCTTAATGTCAAGGTGAGTACAGTCAGCAGTAAGACCAGTGTTGCATCTTCCAGCGATTCTTGGAGCAAGGTCTCTACCAATGTGTGTAGCACCGTACATAACGATTTCTGGCTTGTATTCGTCGATTAACTGCTGGAATACCTTTGTATATCCGTCAGTTGTGTAGTTTTCAAGTAATGGATCTTCGCAAAGGTAAACCTTTTCAGCTCCATATTCGAAACATTCCTGTGCAAGATGTCCGATGTTGTTTCCGATTAATACTGCACAGATCTGAGTCTTTTCTGAGATATCCTTAGCAAGTCTCTTACCTTCTCCGATTAATTCGAGAGCTACGTTCTGGATCTTGCCCTGTCTCTGTTCAGCAAATACCCATACATCGTGGTAAGCTGATAAGTCAACAGCTTCAGCCTTTGGAGCTGCTTCGATAGCACCGAAGTGGCACTTAGCAACACAAGTGTTACAGTTTGTACACTTAGCTTCGTCAACTACAGCCTTCTTATCAACGATAGTAATAGCATCAAATGGGCATGCCTTAGCGCAAAGGGAACAACCCTTGCAGTTTTCCTTAATAATTTTAACAGCCATTCTATTACCTCCTAGATGATATGCTTACCCTTAAGGGCAACTAATAAATTCTTAGCCTGATCATTTTCTGTATCTCCAGCAACCTTCTGACCTGGAGCCTTTGGAGCAGGAGTGAATGATCTGAATACGTTTGTTGGGGAAGCCTTTACACCTACTGTGTTAAGGTCAACTTCGATATCCTTAGCATTCCATACAGTGATCTTCTTATCTCCGAAGATTCCCTTCATGCTCATGTATCTTGGAGTGTTTAATTCCTTGATTGTTGTTAACATGCATGGAGTCTTAACCTTGATAAGTTCATAACCGTCTTCAAGCTGTCTCTTAACTGTAACTTCCTTCTTATCTTCGGAAATTTCAAATTCTTCAACATATGTAACCTGAGGTAAGTGTAACTTTTCTGCAATCTGTGGTCCTACCTGAGCAGTGTCTCCGTCGATAGCCTGACGACCAGCGAAGATGAGGTCAGCCTTTCCGTTAACCTTTTCCCACTTCTGAATTGCAGCAGTTAATGTGTTTGATGTAGCCCATGTATCTGAACCACCAACAGCTCTGTCTGATACGAGGTATCCTTCGTCTGCTCCCTTAGCGATACATTCGAAAAGGAGGTCTGCAGCCTGTGGAGGTCCCATTGAAATTACAGTAACTGTTACATCATCAAATTTATCTTTAATCTTTAAAGCTTCTTCAAGAGCGTTGTTGTCATCGTGGTTGAGAATTGATGGGACGCCGTCTCTGATTAATGTTCCTGTCTTAGGATTGATTTTAATTACGTTAGTATCAGGAACTTGCTTAGCGCAAACAAGAATCTTAAATGCCATATCTATTTCCTCCTACTTCTTAAAAATCTTTCCAGCGATTACCATTCTCTGAGCTTCTGATGTACCTTCGTAGATTTCAGTAATCTTAGCGTCTCTCATCATTCTTTCAACTGGATAATCTCTTGTGTAACCATAACCACCGTGGAACTGTACGCACTTAGTTGTAACAGCCATAGCAGTTTCAGCAGCATATAACTTAGCCATAGCAGCAGCTTCTGAATAGTTAAGGTGCTTGTCCTTCATGTCAGCAGCTCTGTAGATTAAGAGTCTAGCAGCTTCGATTCTAGTCTTGAGGTCAGCCATTTCGAACTGAAGATACTGGAACTGTGATAACTTCTTACCAAACTGCTTTCTAGCGTTCATGTAATCAACTGTTACGTCGAATGCACCCTGAGCGATGCCAAGAGCCTGGGAAGCGATACCAATACGTCCACCATCAAGAGTTGATAATGCAACCTTGAATCCTTCTCCGATTGATCCGAGAAGTCTGTCTTCTGGAATTACACAGTTCTGGAAGATAAGTTCTGTAGTTGATGATGCACAGATACCCATCTTGTCTTCTGTCTTACCAATTGAGAAACCAGGGTCAGTCTTTTCTACGATAAATGCAGAAATTCCCTTGTTTCCTAACTTCTTGTCTGTCATAGCCATAACTACGAAAGTTTCAGCATAACCACCGTTTGTGATGAAGCACTTAGCTCCGTTGAGAACCCAGTTGTTTCCTTCCTTCTTAGCAGTTGTCTGCTGTCCTGAAGCGTCTGTACCTGCGTTTGGTTCTGTAAGACCGAAAGCACCTAACTTCTTACCTGATAATAAGTCTGGTAAGTACTTTCTCTTCTGTTCTTCTGTACCATAGTTGAAGATTGGCCAGCAGCAAAGTGATGTATGAGCTGAGCAGATAACTGCAGTTGAAGCACATACTCTAGCTAATTCTTCTACAGTGATTGCATAGGAGATGTGGTCTCCACCAGCTCCACCGTATTCTGTTGGGAATGGAATTCCGAGTAAACCATATTTAGCCATCTTTTCAACTGTTTCAACAGGGAATCTGTGTTCCTTGTCGATGTCAGCAGCTAATGGTTCAACATCAGTCTCGGCGAATTCTCTAACCATTTTTCTTACGAATTCTTGTTCCTTCGTGAGTGAAAAGTTCATTTAATTGCCTCCTTAAAATATTAATGACGATTTTTGACTTGATTAAAATCGCAAATAACTAGTCAGATATATACAGGCATAGTAATCCCGTATATAGCAAAACTTATACATTTAATATTAAAACATTTTTTTAACAATATTTCAAGTGTAAAGTACTATTTTTTATACATTAAAGAAAAAAGACAGGGTAAATTTCCCTGTCTTTATGCATTTATCTGTTTATTGACCTCTCTTCTGAAAATCCTTCAGGATATCTCTTCATAAGTTTATCAATATTCATTGATAAAACTGTAGAAAGATCAGTATCAAGGGCATATGCGGTTTCAGCAAGATACCATGCTATATCTCCAAGTTCGAGAAGAATCTTCTCACGATCAAGTTCATGACCATGGAACAGATGCTTCTTTACAATATCTATAGTCTCCCCTGCTTCACCTGAGAGTCCCATAACACCATTAAGAAGTATGTCTTTCTTTTCGATTTCCGGATTAAGAGTACGGAGTGCAAGCTCCTGATATGTATTTGCGTCCATTTCTATTCCTCAGGTCTGATTTCTACGATTTCTTCCTTTTCGATAGCAGCCTTTATAAGTGCTTCGCAGTCAAGCTTTGACTCTGATTCAAGGATTCTTTCAAGTCTTGGCTTTGTTGTTGGGTGCTTAGGAAGGAAAACTGTGCAGCAGTCTTCGTATGGCTCAATTGACTTTTCAAATGTACCGATCTGCTGAGCCTTTTCCATAATTTCAACCTTGTCCATTCCAATAAGAGGACGGAAAACAGGAAGTGTTACAGCGGCATCAGTTACAACAAGGGCATCTGATGTCTGGCTTGCTACCTGGCCAAGGTCTTCACCAGTAATAAGTGCCTGACAGTCAGTTTCAATAGCAAGTGCTTCTGCAATCTTCATCATGAAACGTCTTACAAGTATTGTCGTTTCTTCTTCAGGGCAGTTTTCAACAATTGCTTCCTGAATTGGAAGAAGGTTTATAACATGCATTCTGAATTTTCCACAGTATGATGCAACAATTGAAGCAAGCTCTTCAACCTTGATCTTTGCACGTTCTGATGTATATGGATATGAATGGAAGTGTACTGCTTCAATCATCATTCCACGCTTTGCCATCATCCATGTAGCAACAGGGCTGTCGATTCCACCTGAAAGAAGAGTCATACCTTTTCCGTTTGTTCCTACAGGAAGACCGCCAAGTCCATTAACCTTTCCATCATAGATATATGCAACATCATGTCTTAAATCAACATGAAGAAGTACATCAGGTTCATGAACGTCAACCTTAAGTACCTTGCATCCGATAAGTACCTTTGCACCAACAATTCTTCCGATTTCAGGGCTTTTTACAGGGAAGTTTTTGTCTGCACGCTTTGCAAGAACCTTGAAAGTCTTTACATTGTCCTTTTCAATAAGCTCGTTCATATACTGAACAGCTACAGCACCTATGGAATCAAGATTAGGTTCTGCCTCAACTGCAACTGATACGGACTGAACACCAAATACCTTTGTTACTTCCTTAATGATTTTCTTAAGGTCAAGATCCTTATCTGCCTTTACATAGATAAGTCCTTCCTGTCTGTAGCAGTCAATTGGCTTGTTCTGTCCTACTGGAGAAATCTTCTTGAGATTTGCTCTGACTCTGTCTACAAGCATCTTTTCAAAATATGGCTTGTTCATACCCTTTAAGGCAACTTCACCACATCTTACTATCAAAATGTTTCTTTCGTTCATATTAACCTCTGATTTATCTGTAATTCATTAATCTTCTGAATTTTGTAACTGCTTTTTTTACCATCTGTACAGTATAGTCCATTTCTTCGATGGTATTGAATTCACTGAAACTGAATCTTACCGCTCCAGTAATTTCTGCTTCCTTCATACCCATAGCATTAAGTACGTGAGAACCTTTTGTGATCTTATGGTTTGATGAGCAGGCAGAACCAGTTGAAACAAAGATTCCATCCTGTTCAAGTGTATGAAGAATAACCTCGCCCCTTGTACCAAGGAAAGAAAGATTGAGCACTGAACATACGCTGTTTTCAGGCGTATTTACTGTTACATCCTTGAGTTCAGCAAGGATTCCCTTTTTCAGATACTCTTTGCACTTAAGCATATTTTCCTGTCTTAATGAAAGGTTTTCATATGCCATCTTTGATGCAAGAGCGAATCCTGCAATTCCTGGAGTATTTTCGGTAGCAGATCTGAAACCTTTTTCCTGACCGCCACCTACCATAAATGGAGCAACATTCACACCATCTCTTACGTAAAGAGCACCAACGCCCTTTGGCCCATGAATCTTATGGGCCGATACGGATATAAGGTCTGCGTTTATATTCTTAAGGTCAAGCTTTCCATATGCCTGAACTGCATCTGTATGAAGTATTATATTTCTGTTGATACTGTCTCTTACCTTTGCAATTTCATTAATTGGCATTATTGTACCAACTTCATTGTTTACAGTCATGACAGAAATCATAACAGTATCATCATCTATGGCATTTCTTACATCATCAGCACTTACATTGCAGTATCTGTCTACATCAAGGTACTGGATTGTGAATCCAAGGCTTTCAAGTCTTTTGCATGCTTCGAGTACTGCAGGATGTTCAACCTTTGTTGTAATGATTTTCTTTCCTGTTTTTCTCTTTGAAAGAGCTGTACCGAATATGGCAGTATTATCAGCTTCAGTTCCGCATGAATTGAAATAGAGTTCTCCATCTCCAGGGAATCTCTTTGCAACCTCAGCCCTTGCTTTCTTCATTCTCTCCTCACCTGCAATACCAAGTCTATGGAGTGAAGAAGGATTTCCATAATCTTCTTTTGCAACAAGAGCCATAAGATCAGTTACTTCATCATACTGTCTTGTTGTAGCACTGTTATCCAAATATACAAGCATATATATTATCTCCCTGTGAATACATTGATCCACTTTTTCGAATAAAGTCTTACATAACAGAATACTGCTTTGACAAGGTCAGCTAAAGCAACCAGTGCAATACAGTATTCCAGTGGCCACTTAAGTACTACTACGCTTAGATATGCCAGTGGTACCTGTAAAAGCCAGTTGAGACCAACGTCTAAATAGAAACACCACATAGTGTCTCCACCTGGTCTGAAAATTCCGCATATGAATACGAATGTGAACATCTTTGGTGTAATTGCAAGAGCAAATACCACAAGTGTTCTTAAAAGAAGAGTTGTTGTCTCTGGTTCAAATGAATATATTGATGCAATAGAACCCCTGATAAGAATAAGGAGCACTGTTGTAAGAATATTTGTTACCCATGAGATATTGACAAGTCTCTTGGAATATGAAAATGCAAGATCTCTTTTACCCTGTCCAAGAGCCTGACCGATAACTACTGCACCACCATTTGAAAGACCAACATAAATAGTCTGGAAGATGTCCGTAATTGTCATTGCTACCTGTACAACGGCAAGAGCTACTGCACTGATTTTACCATAGATTGCAAACGTAAGAGTGAAACTCAGTACCCAGAGGAACTCATTGAGAACAACAGGAAGTGCAGTTTTAACAACTCTTACATAAAGTGTAATGTCAAACTTAAGGTCTTTCAGCTTTGCTCCCAGTGGATGATTCTTTGAAAGGTATACGTAAAGCATTACACTTACAAGTTCAATGCTTCTTGCAATAAGTGTTGCATATGCCGCACCCTTTACGCCAAGTTCAGGTAAACCGAATTTACCGAAAATCAGGCAGTAGTTAAGAATTACATTGAGACCAACAGCAAAAGCATTGATTACAGTCGGCCATTTCAAAAGAGCAATTGCTCTTGAATAATACGAAATTATGAATGTAAATCCAGCAATAAGATATGTAAAGCAGGCAATACGGATATACTCTGTTCCAAGAAGAACTACTTCTGCCTCTTTTGCAAATATTCCAATAAGCTGTGGTGCAAAGAAATATATCACTGCAACCATTGGTATTGTAAATGCAACAACCATTACATAGGCAATACCAAGTATTTTTCTCAATGCCTTAAGGTCACGAATACCCCAGTACTGTACGGCAAATACTGCACATCCTGAAAGAAATCCGAATACACAGTCTATGACAACGAAATAGATCTGGTTTGCAGCTCCTACCGCAGCAAGAGCATATTCTGAAAGCTTACCTACCATAACAGTATCTGCAAGGTTTACACATACCATGATAAGCTGCTGAATAACAATAGGTACTGCTACCTTTAAAAGTTCTCGGTTGAATGTTTCATTATTAAGTTCTGGTATTATAGTCTCGTTTTCCATTTCCCCGAAAAATAAGGGGCAGTTGCCCTGCCCCCGTTTAATCATTTATTTTGCGTAATCAATTGCACGAGTTTCTCTTACAACGTTAACCTTGATCTGACCTGGATATTCAAGTTCAGACTCGATCTTCTTTGAAATTTCTCTTGCAAGAAGTGCGATTTCATCATCCTTAACTTCTTCAGGCTTTGCAATGATTCTGATTTCTCTACCTGCCTGAATTGCGAATGACTTTTCTACGCCCTGAGTTGTATTGGCAATCTCTTCAAGTTTCTGAAGTCTCTTGATATATGCATCAAGTGTTTCACGTCTTGCTCCTGGTCTTGCTGCTGATAAAGCGTCTGCAGCTGCAACAAGTACAGCTTCCATACTCTTTGGTTCATAGTCACCATGGTGAGCAGCCATACCATTTACAACGTCTTCATGTTCCTTGTACTTTCTTAAGATGTCAATACCGATATCTACGTGAGTACCTTCCTGTTCGTGGTCTAAAGCCTTACCGATATCGTGAAGAAGACCTGCACGTTTAGCAAGCTTTACATCAAGACCAAGTTCACCTGCCATAAGACCAGCAAGGTGTGATACTTCGATAGAATGCTTGAGTACATTCTGACCATAGGATGTTCTGTATCTGAGACGTCCAAGAATCTTAACAAGTTCAGGATGAAGATTGTGGATACCACATTCGAAGCATGCTTCTTCACCTTCTGCCTTGATAATCTGGTTGACTTCCTTTTCAGCCTTTTCAACCATTTCTTCAATTCTTGCAGGATGGATTCTTCCATCTGTAACAAGCTTT
>JAKSSM010000034.1 GCA_024403065.1 Clostridia bacterium
AGGAATACATATCTTCTAAACAAAACTGTTTAAGAAATGAGTCCTGTTGTAGAGTTCGAATAATTCAATATCTGATTTCTGAAATCATTGGGTACTAAGAATAGCATATGACAGCAGGCTTTCAAAAGAGAGCCTGTTTTTATATTTGTAAGTCTATTGGTTTATTGACATGATACCTGGATGCATTATAGAATGACTTAAAATGAAAGTAGATCTATTATGGAAATAATTGGAGGAATACTTTCACTAATCATACCATTCTTACTTTACAGATTCCTTCTTAAGGGTACTGTACGAACAATCAGTAATAAGGAATATATATTAAGATCTGTCATTGCAGGAACCTTTTACATGATTCCAATCTCACTGTTTCTTCTTATAACAGTATGGATTTTCCATCTCGATTTTGATACAAGTACACTTATTGGAGCATTTCTTAAATGCTTCATTACATATGCTTTGCTTGAAGAGGCAATTAAATTCTACTTTACAAACCGACTGTTAAATAATCGTCCTCAACTTGGAATGAAGGAGGCAGTCCTTTATGCTGGAACTGTAGGTCTTGGTTTCGGTTTTACAGAAAAACTGTTACAGGGCGGAGTTGCGCTGATTCAGAATGCGATTCTCCCTAGTCACGCACTGTTTCAGTGGATTATGGGATATTATATCTATAAGGCAGCACGTGCCGAAGGTTCTGAACGAAAAAAATATTACGCTCTCGCTTTTCTGATACCTTATGTTGTACATGGATTATGGGATTTCGGACTTGAAGGTGGTGGAGTGCTTCTGGATGAATCCTACTCTCTTACGGTGAGATTAATCGGAGGCTGTTTAATGGCAGCATGCATCATATTAAATGTTGTTGTATTCATTGCTGCAATAGTAAAAATCTATGCAGCATCCAGGTTACGGATGCTGTTTCTGTGATAGAGTATGCTAAGTAGTGATACCATAACAATGTAACATACTTGAATAAATGCATTTTCCTGGCTTTATCAGGATAATTGCAACTCCTGTTTGACAAATTGACAGCCTAACCTGGTGGTATGCAACCATAGGAAAAGCTACAATACTGTCAGAAAATACATTAAAGGAGAGGTAAAAATGATATTTGCAGATAAGATTATTGAAGAAAGAAAAAAGAATGGCTGGTCTCAGGAAGAACTTGCAGAGAAATTAGGTGTTTCAAGACAGGCTGTTTCAAAATGGGAAAGTGCAGGATCTGTTCCGGATTTACAGAAAGTGATTCAGCTTGCAAATGTATTTGGTGTGAGTACAGATTATCTGCTTAAAGATGAGATTGAGCATGAAGAGGGAACGCCAACAGCATATGTGGAATCTGAACAGAATGAGTCACTTCGTAAAGTTTCAATGGAAGAAGCAAATGAGTTTCTGGAAATCAGAGGAAAAGGTGCAACATCTGTTGCAAATGGGACATCATTATGTATATTGAGTCCGGTTTTTCTTATAATACTTGAAACTTTGTCAGAGAATCCAAGATTCAATCTTTCGGAAGGACTCGCTGATGGACTTGGATGTGTTATTCTTCTTGGTATGATTGCAATTGCAGTATTTATGTTTATTACATATGGTATTAAAGCCGGAAGTACTGAAAATCTTAAAGAAATAGCCTTTGAGACTGAATATGGTGTTACTGGTATGGTGAAAGAGAAAAAAAGACTTTATGAAGGAACCTTCACAAGAGGAATTGCTTTAGGAGTGGTATTCTGCATTATGGCAGTTGTTCCAGTAATCATTGCAGGAGCAATGGAGACTAATGACTATATTTCTGTATTATGTTTAGGTGCGCTTTTTTCTCTTGTTGCAGTTGGTGCAAATATGATTATTCGAGTAAGCATTGTAAGAAGCAGTTATGATATACTTCTTCAGGAAGGTGACTATACTCAGTCTGAGAAGAAGGCAAGAAAGAAGATAGATGCTGTTTCCGGTGCATATTGGTGCCTTGTAACAGCTGGGTATCTTGGATGGAGTTTCTGGACGATGAAGTGGAATATTACCTGGATTGTCTGGCCGGTAGCGGGTGTCCTTTTTGCAGCTATTGCTTCTATCACAAGCGCAATAGTAAAAACTGATGAATAACTGAAAATCTGAATTGTAAGACAGGTTGGGGTACGGTTGTCGCCGTACCTTTTTTGTGTCATAACAGCTTATGAAACATTTTTTACTTGATTTTAGGTAAAATTGTTATTTATATTAATATATACAGTTTAATAAAAAACATGATGGATAATTTGCAATGAAGAAAGAACTGAATTTAAAAGAAGAAAAAACTAACAGTATAGATATACCCATTATATCGGTAATAGTACCGGTATACAATGTTTCCGACTATCTTAAGGAGTGTATTGACAGCTTAATAAATCAGAGCAGGAAAGATATAGAGATAATACTGCTTGATGATGGCTCTACAGACGATTCACTTATAATATGCAAGAGTTATCTTGAGGTGGATTCCAGGATAAGAGTGTTTGAAACAGAACATAAAGGAGCTGGTGCAGTGAGAAACTTCGGGATTGACCATGCGAGAGGTAAATATATCATGTTCGTAGATTCAGATGACTATGTTGACCTGAATTACGTGAACTATATGTATAATACCGTTAAGGATAGCATGAGTATCCTTCCAGTATGCAACAGTGAAGAGTTTGAACCTTATGGAAGCTGGATAAGATATCCGCACAAAGGAAAGAAGTATTCTCTTAAAGAGATATTTGAAGACTGGGACAACACCTACAGTTACCGCACCGTGTGGAACAAAATCTATTCAAGAAAGATAATACAGAAAAATGACATCCGTTTCCCTGAAAACATTCACTATGGTGAAGATACGGTATTCGTTCTCAAATACCTGTTATGTCTTGAAAATGACTGTACAGTTCTTATAGGTTCTGAAACACCATACTATCATTACAGAAAGAGAAGAAACGGTAATCTTTCTACAATTCACTCAATGGATGATGAGGACAACTTTAGAGAACTTTTTATAGAACAGTTCCTTTTACTCAAGGCTAAACTCAATCTGGATGATAAGAAAATCGGAAAGAATCTGAACTCGTTCTGTATAGATTTCTACTACAGGCATCTTGATATATTAAGAGCACTTAAAGGTTGCTCAGTTATTAAGCGTCATGCCTTAATGAACCGCTTTATTAAAAACAACATCAGCTATAGAGAGCATGCGCATAACTGGTTCTTCAGGGATGTTGTGTATTCACCCAATCCATTATTAGGACTTGGAACATACTATGCGTATAAAACCGCAAGGAAAATAAAAAATATTCTGCGCAGTATCATAGCAAAAGCATATTTAAGAAAGAACAGATAGAATGGCAGTAAATGAATTATTAGAAAGGCCTGTTGCTTTAAAACTTACAAATGTTAAAAAAGTATACAGACTGGGTCAGTTCAGCAGTTCGACTCTTAAGGAGGAACTGCAGAGAAGACGTGAGGAAAGAAAAGAAAGAAAAGAGGGAAAGGTAAAAAAGGAAAGTGAAAGCAGTCGCATCCTTCCTGACAATACTTTTCTTGCTCTAAATGACATAAATCTAACCATATATGAAGGTGAAGCTGTCGGAATCATCGGGAAAAATGGTGCAGGGAAATCAACACTTCTTAAACTTATATCACGTGTTACAGCACCAAGTGCTGGAGAGATTGAGCTTTATGGAAGAGTAACATCAATGCTTGAAGTTGGAACCGGTTTTCACTATGAAATGACAGGAAAGGAAAACATATATCTTAATGGTGCAATCCTTGGCATGACAAAAGATGAGATCGATTCCAAACTTGAAGACATAATCGATTTTTCAGAAGTAAGAGATTTCATAGATACGCCTGTAAAGAGATATTCATCAGGCATGTATGTAAAACTGGGATTCTCCGTTGCTGCCCATCTGGAGTCTGAAATTATCATTATGGATGAAGTACTTGCAGTTGGAGATATGGAATTCCAGACCAAGTGCCTTGACAAGATGAAAGAAGTGGTTGAAAAGGAGGGACGAACAGTTCTTTATGTTTCCCACAATATGAATACAATCAAAAGACTGTGCAGTCGCTGTATTGTTCTTGATGAGGGCGGAATTGTTTTTGATGGAAATGTTGATGAGGCTATCAATATCTATTTCGGTTCTGATAAAACATCAAAAGTCTTTATAGACTACAGAGAAATCGAGCGTCTTCCATGGCTTACTGATACCAAGGCAAGATTCATTTCTGCTGAGATAGTGGGAAAAAACAATACGTCTTTTTTACGCGGCGACAGGATGAACTTAAGGTTCATATGGCAGAATGATAAGGACATACAGAATCTGTCATTAAGAGTTGAAGTTCTTTCTACTGAAAAAACTGCAGTGGGTACAGCTTTTCTCTATGACTTCTATTCTGGAAGAAAAGGAGAAACAGGTGAAGTTGAAGTAGAACTGGACCTCTCATATCTTGCAAGTGAAACATATACTCTTAACTACGTACTCTTTGAAAAGAATGAATATGGAATCAATTGTAATGTGGACTGCGTATATGGTCATAAGTTTACCATAGAGCCAGACGGCATCATCAACTGGGATACACGCTACTGGGGACGTGTTGTCCTTCCAGACCTTAAAGTGAGGAGGGAAGAAATATGAACCAGGACAAATACTATGTAAAAATAACATCAAAACATAATCTGTTTGATCTGAAGCTTAAAGAAGTATGGCAATATCGCCAGCTTGTTCTTTTGCTTACAAAAAGGGACTTTACCATAAGATACAAGCAGACTATTCTGGGTCCTGCGTGGCTCTTTATCCGTCCGCTGTTTACTGCAGTAATTTACTCCATTGTATTCGGAAATATTGCGAATATCGGTACGGAAGGAATTCCGAAATTTGTATTCTATCTTGCAGGCTATGCTTTATGGGACTTCTTTTCAGGATGCACATATAATAACTCACAGACCTTCAACTATAACGTTCATCTGTTCAGTAAGGTATATTTCCCTCGTATGGTAACATCATGTGCAACAATACTAACTAGTGCGCTGGATTTCCTTATTCAGATGACTGTTGTTCTGGTATTTATAGTTGCTTATACACTAAGAGGCGATATTGTTCCAAACTTTATCATGTGGGGACTCCTTCCATTTCTCATCCTATGGCTTGGGATAATGGGTATGGGTGTAGGAATTATTGTTTCATCACTGACTACCAAATATCGTGACCTTTCCATACTCTTTGGATTTATTATGTCCTTATGGATGTATGGAACGCCAATTGTATATCCGGTATCATTCCTGGAACCAGGTATACTTAAGAATCTCATTCTGTTTAATCCGGTTACATCTGTTGTTGAACTTTTCCGTTTTATCCTTTTAGGAAGCGGAAGTATTGAATCGGTCTACCTGTTATGGTCTGCATTTTTCACAGTGATGGTTGCTCTCATTGGAATATTAACATTCAACAGGGTTGAGAAGACCTTCCTTGATACTATTTAAAGGTGATACTATGTATAAGATCAGCGTAATTATTCCTGCATATAATGCAGAAAAATATGTGAGAGATTGTATGGATAGTGTCTTGAACCAGACATTTACCGATTTCGAGGTAATCTGTGTGGATGATGGTTCAACAGACAGCACACCTGAAATCCTTGATGAGTATTCAAAGCTTGACAATCGTGTCAAGGTTATTTATCAGGAAAATGGAGGCGTATCAAAGGCACGCAATGCAGGTGTTGAAAAATGCAGTGGTGAATATATTGCATTTATTGATGCAGATGACCGTGTGACAGAAAGTTATCTTGAATTCCTTTACGAGGCATGCAAGATATACAGTTCTGATATTTCGGTTGTCCATGCATATTACTGGAATCTTCCCCTTGATGCTAAAGGCGACTTAAACAGCATAAAATGCTACAGCGGAACTGATGCACTAGAAAGATTTGCAGTAGAAAACAGCGACGGCATCTGGGCGTGCTGGGGAAAACTCGTAAAAGCTGAAATCGTAAAAGCGTATCCTTTTCCAGAGGGCAGGAACTATTCTGAGGATGGTGCTGTTGTTTATAAATGGCTTTGGAAGGCAGAGAAAGTTGCAGACAGCAACAGCTATATCTATGTAAAGCGTCATACTGAAAGCATGCTCTCTCAGAAGTATGACGAGTCACGTCTTGCAATGTTTGATACAGCTGAAGAAATAGTCTGCTTTTCAAGGGAGAATAATCTGCCTGTGCTTGAAAAACTGTATCCTGCACGTACGGTTGTATCAGCACTTACAGCTTACTTGGTGTATGATGACAGTCGTTTAAAAAAACTCTTTTATGATGGTGTACAGAAAATCATTAAAGAGAATTTCAAAAGATGGAGGAATGTTAAAAGTGTTGCAGGTTTTATGTCCATCTATGTTTCAAGCAGGGATTATTCTGTTTCAGAATTCAACAGGCTCATTCTTGACATCTACGAGACACAACTTGGAGCGGATTCCGAAAAAGTGCGCAAAGCCTGTTCTATGGAACTTAAATCCCTTGCAGTAAGGCACTACTACAGATTTGATTTCTGCAATCCACTAATTTATGCTGCCGTTTCTCAGCATTATCCAAAGCTTGCAGAACGTGGACTGAAGTTAAGGACATCCAAACCACTTGATATTTAACGCAACATGAATAAAGACTGTAAGGCTTTATTGACAATGCATAGTTGCAAATATATAATTGAATTCAGTTTTTTCAGGAACGGAATTACAACGGGGAGAGAATAACATGAAAAAAGTTTTATCATTAATATTAATACTGATGCTTATTTTTACTTTATGTGCATGTGGAAATTCAGATAAACCTGTATCGGAAAATGACAATGAAGGAAATGACATTTCTTCAGAAAATGCAATTAACTGCACTATTGAAAATGATTATGTTGCATTCAGATTTTATGATCAGGAGGTTGTGGATGGATATACATATCTGTACTATACAATCGAGAACAAGACTGGTGAAGATGTATATGCATGGTATAACGGCGTAAGAGAACTGGCTGATCCTTCAAAAAAAGGATGCCTTGGTTTTGAACATAGTGAGGTTGTAAATGGAGAACTTGAAGTTCAGATCAATCTCTTCAATACAGCGGACAGAGCTGCAGATGACCTTTTTGGACAGAATAGTATTCTGCTTAAGGTTGATGATAAAGGAACAGTTACAGACGCTGTATTTGGTGACTGCTACTATCCTCAGCACTTTGATAACAGCGGTGGAGTTAATGCACATGAGAGAGCTGAATATGCTGTAATCTGTGACTATGACAGGATTGTAGTTACTGGCTGGCGTGAGCCAAGACAGTATGATGACGGTGTTTCTGTTATAGTTGATATCAAGAATAATTCAAACTATGAAATTATCTATACAAGACCAGGTGAATCCGCATCCCTTGACCTTCACAGTAAGAATGCAGTAAAACTTGATGATATGAAGGTTGGAGATCAGATTGAACTTGATTTCCCAGTTGCCACTATAGAAGGATCTGATGGAAAAGGTGGCGGTCAGTTCGTTGAAGGAATTCATCTTTATCTTAAGAGAGTAAAATAGCATATTTGGATACTTTAAAGATGCAGCATGTGCTGCATCTTTTTTGTAAAAAGAGAAAAGCATTTATGGTATACTATATAAATAAAGGTGAGGTAGAAAATGAAAGAAAAACTGGAAATATTATTTGAGGAAATCAGTATATGGTGGTGGAGCATATTCCATAAAAAGAAGTTCCTTGAAAAGCACAGGGAAAGCAGCCTCGTTAATCCAAAGGTTATAGTAATCCATAGAACCGGAGAAGAAACTAAAGAGGAAAGAGAAGTAACGTTTACTCCTGAAGAAATTGAAGAAATCCGTAAGGGTTTAATGAAGAAAGCTGAAGAGTATCATAGAGAAAATGACAGGTAGAACCTGTTTTTTTCTTGCACTATTCATAAATATTTGTGATAGAATTAAATATATTGAATTTGGGAGGATAAGGTATGAAGGTATTCGTGAATATCAAGAAGGCTGGAAGTAAACGCTATGTTTTAAACAAAGTGGAATATGACATGCCTTTTGAAAGTGGAACTCTAAAGGATATTCTTTCATTCTTTGTTTTAAAGGAAGTTGAAAGATATAACGGAAGAGTGGATGGTGATATACTTAAATATCTTACAGAAAAAGAAATCGCGGATGCAGTGGAAACAGGAAAGGTTCATTTTGATGTACCTGCAAGTGACAGAAAGGCTGACCCCGATACTGCAGTAGAAAATGCACTTCTCTGTTTCAGTGACGGACTTATCCGTGTTTTTAAAAATGACACTGAACTTGAAAGTCTCGATGAGATTTCTGATATAAAAGAAAATGATACTTTTACGTTTGTAAGACTGACATTCCTTACAGGAAGGTTATGGTAAAGGAGATATTATGGACAATTTACCAAAATTAAACAAAGAAAGAATTGGAGAACTCAAAAAGAAGCTGTTTTTAAGCCCTCTTGCAAAAGCTCTTCTTGAATATATGGATGCACCATATTATCCGGGTGAAGGAAGGGCCCATTTTATTGCTGAAATTGAACTGGCTGCAGGAAAGCGCATCGAAAAAATGGCGACTGTAGATGATTTCTACTGTAAAGCTTTAAGAAAAGCAGTTGAATCCCTTACAGATGAAAAGTTCGCTGACGATGTGAGAGACCTTCTTGAAATTGCTGCAAGAGGTCAGTTCTCTTCAACTATCTTCAGAAGAACCTACGGAAGCAGTTTCTTTGGATTCTATAGAGATAAAGTTCTCCCCGTTTTAAGAGGATTTATCTTTTTCTATTTCTACGAAAAGAGCGTACCAGAGCTTCTTAAAATGAAGCATGACGGCGTGGATTCAATAAGCTACCTCATTTCGCTTGAAATCAATAGAGGAAACCAGGAAGTAATAGATATTGTAAAGGATATGATGCTTGGGGATAACAATGTCCTTTTAAGCAGCAGTGCTGTCAAAGGAATAATCTGTTCAGACAATCAGGAACTTAAAAGTATCTTAAAAGACCTTCTGATTGCAGCAAAGGGACAGGAAGGTTTAAGACAGTCAATTCTTGAGAATGCAGATGCAGGTGACATTGAAACATTCAAATTACTCCTTAAAGCCTGTGTTGAAAATGACCTTTTCCGTTTCTCTTCCGCTGCAAGAGCTCTTTACACATGGACTGGCATATATACTGAAGACATTGATATCAAATTCTCCAGAAAAATGGGTACAGTTGCATGGGAGTGTCTTACTGATACAGATAAGAGAAAGGAATACTACGAATCAGACAATCCATTTGAAATATATCTTTCACTATGGGCAGAAGGATGTAAAGAAATACAGAATACAGAAGCGGTTGTTACACCACTTTTAAATTCTAAAAAGGCACATAGAAAACTTCTTGGCTGGTACTTTGTACTGCGCGTTGAAAATGCAGAGTACAAGCACAAGATGGCACTTAAGCATATTGATAATCCTGAACTTGATGACTTAAGAGTCTTTGGTCTTGCAACTGACTGTCTCTATGTAAAGAGAGGGGTAACTTACGCATTCGTGAACAGAGACAGCAAATACGAAGCAAAACCTTCACCAGACCCGATTTATCCTCTTACAAGACATGAAAGAAGAAAACTTTTTGATAAACTGGTACCACTTGTAGAATTCATTGGAAAAGGCAAGTGGGACTTCCCAGGCTATCTTTTTCCATGGACAGATATGAAGGTAAGTAACGAGCGTGCCAATGTAATTCCATGTATGCTTTCTCTTGCTGCATATGATCTTGACGACTATATGATTGAAAAACTCCATGGACTTATGGAATATATGGATGTGGACAGACGTTCTGCCTTCTATGCACATCTTCTTCAGCCTGAAAAGAACAGCCTGCACAAGGAATATATTCTTGAAGGAATAAGGGACAAGTCTCCTTCAACAAAGGAAATCTGCATCGAAAAGCTCATGAAGTGCAGGACTGAAGAAAGAGATATTGATGCAATTGTAAACATGTTCTCTACAAAGAGCGGAGACCTTAGAAAGGTACTTGTTAAATATCTTACAGCGCTCAGCACTTCCGATAAGCTTATGGCAATTAATAAGCTTGCTGCAGGAAGCGATAACCATATTCAGGCTGCATGTGAACTTGTTTTAAAGGATTCTTCCGTTGAAAAAGGAAAAGATGTTATTAAAAAAGCAGTAGAAGGAAAAACTGTGCTTGACCAGACAAAGCTTCTTCTTGATCAGCTTTTCCCTGAAGAAAACAGTTCAACTGATGATATTACACCTGAAAACGGATATGGTCTTTTTGATCATACAGTAGTTGAAAAAACATTAAAGGAATTCGACAGCCTCCCTTATGGATCTTTAAGTGAAAAGGACATCCTTTCCATGGCTTTAAAGGATAATGAAATCGAAAAGATTTTTGATGCCCTGAACAGCGTTGTTGAAAGAAACCGGGATTATGAATATGCATATATAAACTATGCGGATGAGCGTATTACTGCTGTTCTTGGAAACTCCATATATATGAAAGCGGAGTTTGGAAAACATGGTGAAATGTATCAGACGCACAGCATAAAACTTGATATGATGCCATGTGGAGACCAGTTTAAAGAAGCATTAAAAGATATTATGGGTGACAGGAAGAAACTCATGATTCTCCGATATATGAATATGCTCAAGAAATATCTGTACAGCGGAACAGACTATGATAACTGGGTTATTCCTTTCCTGGACAGATATGAATTCAAATATAGTGAAAAGATAAGAAAGAAGTATGGTCCAAGGTTTGAGCAGCTTAAGGTTCTTATTGACATAGCATTCTTTGAATCAAGTGACTGTGAAATGGAAAGACTCATCCTTGATATGTATTTAAGCCTTATTAGACTTTTTGGAACTGACAGGCTTAATGACACTGCCATACACTATAAATATGGCAGTGGTCGTGACAAGGCAGCAGTGATTGAAGTATTTACTGCTTTAAGAGAAATGCTTGCCTTTTTTGAAATGGGCGATGAAGATTTCAGAGAATATTTCAGAAAAGAATATGTAATCGAAAGGTCTATCGGGTTTACCTGGGGTTCTGTACTCAGATTCGCAGATTTTGTACGTGCAATTGATCTTGGGATTATCACTCCTGATCATCTTTTCGACTGGATTCTCTATCCTGAAAGAAACAGGATAAAAGGAAATCTTGAAATTCTCACAACTCCTGGAAAAACATATTTCAAGGAATGGTGCGAAAAATATCCATGGTTTAAGGAACTCCCTGAAAAGGCTGTAAGAAATCTTGTTCTCTTTGAATCAAAGCGTGGTCAGGCAGATACTCCTGTATCACCGCTCATTAGGGAAATAGGAAGAGTAAATGGTACAGAATACTTTGTACTTCTTTTAAAGGCTCTTGGTACTGAAGGATTCCATCATGGATATGTGTGGCTCTTAAGCACAAAACAGCAGAACCTGAGTATCCTCTTAAAGAGATGCTATCCAAAGGAAGATGAAACCGCAGATACTCTTAAATCCCTCCTTAAGGATACAGGTATCAAGGAAACAAGACTTATCGAAGCTGCCATGTATGCTCCACAGTGGGCACCATTTATAGAAGAAATCACTGGCTGGAAGGGACTTAAAAAGGCAGTATGGTTCTTCCATGCTCATGTAAGTGAAATGTTCAGCAGTGAAAAGGAAACTGAAGTCGCCCTCTATTCACCAATAGCACCAAAAGACTTTAACGATGGTCTTTTCGATGCTGACTGGTTCAGAGAATCCTATGAAGAGATGGGCGAAAAGAGATTCAGCACTCTTCATAAATATGCAAAATATATTACATCAGGCTCCAATGCCCATAAGCGTTCACAGCTCTTTGCTGATGCTGCAAGAGGAAAGATTGATGTTTCAGCCCTTGAAGAGGAAATAAATGACAAGCGTAATCAGGAAAGACTGAGAGCCTATGCTATTGTTCCTCTTAAGGAAGGTACTACAGCTGAACTTCTCAAGAGATATGAATTCATAGCAAAGTATATGAAGGAAAGCAAGCAGTTCGGTGCTCAGAGAAGAGAAAGTGAAAGAAAGGCAGGAGATGCTGCCTTAAGAAATCTTGCAGTAACATGCGGACTCTTTGATGTAAACAGAATGCTCTGGAAACTTGAAAAGGCAAAGAATGAAGAAATAATTCCACTCCTTAAGAAGAAAGAGGTGGAAGGTTATGAACTTTCAATTTCAATAGATGATGAAGGTAATTCTTCAGTAGCATGCGCTAAGGGCGGAAAGGAACTTAAATCCATTCCAAAGGCTCTTTCAAAGAACGAGTATGCAGAACTCCTTAAAGAAAAGGTAAAGGAACTTAAGGACCAGAAGATAAGAGGAAAGGAAACTCTTGAAAATGCCATGATAAAGGGCACTTTGTTTGGAGCAGATGAAATTGCGGACCTCCTTTCATCCATTGTAATTTCTCCAATGGCAAAGAAACTTGTCTGGACTGATGGTGTAAACCTTGGATTCCCTGATATGGAAGATGGAAGATTCGTCCTGAAATCCTGTGATGGAACTGTAACCTGTATAGCAGATGATGCAAAGATCAAGGTTGCTCACCCATACCATTTTGCTACTGCAAAAGTATGGAGCAGCTACATGCATATGCTTTATGAAAACAGCATCATTCAGCCATTCAAGCAGGTATTCAGAGAATACTATCCAATAACAGAAGAGGAAAAGGATGAAAATACAGTGTCCAGAAGATACGCAGGATACCAGGTTCAGCTTTCAAGAACTGCTGCCCTTTTAAAGAGCCGTGGCTGGACAGTAGACTATGACTGCGGATGGCAGAAGGTAAAC
>JAKSSM010000035.1 GCA_024403065.1 Clostridia bacterium
AGGGATGTTCTTGGTGCTGGAATTTCTTCAAGCATCTTTTCCATAATGAACATTCTTCCTTCCTTAGCCTGTCTTAAAGCCTTTTCAAGGATGTCTCTTGAAAGTCCGTGTACCTTGATATCCATCTGGATAGCAGTAACACCTACTTCAGTACCAGTTACCTTGAAGTCCATATCACCAAGGAAGTCTTCCATACCCTGGATATCTGAAAGGATAGCGAATTCTGATGTTCCGTCTTCCTTTACTCTTTCGATAAGTCCCATTGCGATACCAGCTACTGGTCTCTTGATTGGAACACCTGCATCCATAAGTGCAAGACATGAACCGCAGGTTGAACCCATTGATGTTGAACCGTTGGATGAAAGTACATCTGATACGACTCTGATTGCATATGGGAATTCTTCAACAGGTGGAATTACTGGAATTAATGCACGTTCAGCAAGTGCACCGTGTCCGATTTCTCTTCTTCCAGGTGATCTTGCAGCCTTTGCTTCACCAGTTGAATATCCTGGGAAGTTGTAGTGGTGGATGTATCTCTTTTCAGTCTGTTCTGTTAAACCATCAAGAACCTGTGCTTCACTGGATGGAGCAAGTGTACATGATGAAAGAACCTGAGTCTGTCCTCTCTTGAAGAGACCTGTTCCGTGAACTCTTGGAAGAAGTCCTGTTTCACAGAAGATTGGTCTGATTTCTGTAAGAGCACGGTTGTCTGGACGAATTCCTTCATCAAGAATCATAGCTCTTACTGTTTCCTTTGTGATGTTGTATAAAACTGTGTCGATATCACGGCTTCCTTCTGGATAGATTTCAGCAAAGTGTTCCTTTGTTTCAAGTTCAACCTTGTCCATGTTTTCAAGTCTTTCAAGCTTGTCCTTTGTCTGAATTGCTTCTCTCATCTTTGGACCAGCATAAGCTCTTACCGCTTCATCGATTTCAGCAAGTGGCTTGTAGAGAACTACTTCCTTCTTTGGCTTGCCTACTTCAGCTACGATTTCGTCGATGAAAGCAACAATCTTCTTGATTTCCTCATGAGCGAAAAGGATTGCATCAAGCATTTCCATTTCTGGAACTTCCTTAGCACCTGCTTCTACCATCATGATAGCTTCCTTTGTACCGGCAACTGTCATTTCGATGTCTGAAACTTCTCTTTCCTTAAGAGTTGGGTTGATAACGAACTTACCATCAACTCTACCAATCTTAACTGAACCAGTAGGACCATCCCATGGAATGTCTGATGTTGCAAGAGCAACTGATGAACCGATCATGGCACATACTTCTGGTGAACAGTCTGGGTCAACTGACATTACTGTAGCAACAACTACTACATCGTTATAGTATCCCTTTGGGAAAAGTGGACGGATTGGTCTGTCGATAAGACGGGAAGTAAGGATTGCGTGTTCTCCTGGTCTTCCTTCTCTCTTGATGAAACCTCCTGGAATCTTACCAGCAGCATACATTCTTTCTTCATAGTCTACTGAAAGTGGGAAGAAATCGATGTCTGGCTTTGGTTCCTTTGATGCACATGCAGTAACGTTAACTACTGTGTCACCATACTTTACCCATACCTGGCCGTTTGCCTGTTCGCAAACCTTGCCGATTTCAAGCTCAAGGAGTCTTCCTCCTACAGCTGTTCTGAATGTTCTGTAATCTTCAAATCTTGGCATAACAACTACCTCCTGTAATGCTCAAACTACCTGAACACCCTTTGTATGACTCTCTTCCTGGGTTACATTAAACCTACGAAGAGAGCCACATCATACTTAAGGTGTTCTTACATATATATAATATAAAGCGGGGTATGTACCCCGCTTTAAAACAAAAGTATATTACTTTCTTAAACCTAAGCGAGCGATAAGTGTTCTGTATCTTTCGATATCGCACTTCTTAAGATAAGCAAGCATGTTTCTTCTCTGACCTACCATCTTTAAAAGACCACGATTTGAATGGAAATCCTTAGGATTCTTCTTGATGTGTTCGTTTAAATCGTTGATTCTGTAAGTAAGAAGAGCAACCTGAACTTCTGGGGAACCTGTATCTCCTTCCTTAAGTCCATATTCCTTGATGATCTGTTCTTTGATTTCTTTTGTAATCATTTCTTTTTTCTCCTTTAATCAATAAATCTGCTTATGACTGAGAGTCGGTTGGAGTATCCAAACACTAAGTCACAGTACTAACTATGCAATGTTATCACACCTTCAGTCAATTGTCAAGCACTATTCCTGACGGTTGTATATTGGTGCAATATGCTTTCTGTTGCCACCGATAAATACCGCTGCAGCTATGAATGTTACTGCACCAAACATGAGCATTACCATTCTGATTGGTATGATTAAAGCAAGGGCACCGGCACTGATTTCACCAATCAGTGATCCTACGGTACTCAGCATATTGAATGCTCCATTGAATCTTCCCTTCTTTTCATGTGGCACATAGCTCTGTGTTGCAGATACTCTTATAGTATAGCTTGTGATTCCAAGAAGACCTTCAATACTGCACATTATAATCATAATCGGAATAGGTGCAAAAAGGTACGTTCCTGTAATAACGTCAATTGAAAGATATACTGCAAGGGCGATTGCATACTTTCTTTTTACAGGAAGCTTGAAGTTGTAGTGGAATGCTCCACCTACTGCTCTTGCAATTATTCCAGCACCCATAATCATGGTATATACATACTCGCCATTTGCATATGTATCCTTGAAATATGGAAGAAGCGCAACCTGCTGTGCTCCGCCAAAGAGTGCTGAAAAGCCGAAATAACATGCTACAGCGAAAAGTCCCTTTTCACTGTAGAGATACTGGAAACCTTCCTTCATATCAGTAAGAAGAATCTTTAGTCTTGAATCCTTTTTACCGGAACTTTCCAGTTTCTTTCTCTGAAGTTCAACATAGTCCTCTTCCTTTTCGATTCTTGTTTCCATAACTGCTGCAATCAGGAACGAAAGAGCATTAATTGCAAGAAGTGGTGCAATACCGATTGCGTTATAGAGGAATGTTGAAATCGGGAATACTACCGCAACAATTGTCTCAATGAAACTTGAAAAGGCATAGGCTTTTGTAAAGTTTCCTTCAGAAATGAGCATAGGATAGAAACTTTCATATGCTACATGATATACACCTTCTATCGTTCCAAGAACAAAGGTATATATTGCAAGTATTCCAAAGCTGAACCATCCTTTTGAGATTACAACAGCAATAAGTGCATAAATCCCTGCGGATATGAAATCCAGCGTGTATATTGTTCTTTTTCTTGAGAATCTGTCAAGAATTGCACCAGAAATCAGTGGCGCAAAGATCATTGGCAGATTGAAAAGCGCAATGTAGATTGCGTAGTAAAGTGTCGACTGTGTATAGTCCAGAACAAGAAGACTTGAAGCAAATCTGAAAAGAGCATTTCCAAAGATGGAAATCATACTGCCAAGCTGTATAATCGTGAAGTCTTTTGTCCACAGTCTGTTTGGTTTATTCTGTGATGTCATTATATCTCTTATCTACCCCAGCATGATAGGCTTTTGCATCCACACAGTTTCTTCTGATTTCTGCTACAAGTTCGTCAATTGAACTGAACTTGTATTCAGGTCTCATCATCTTTACAAATTCAACCCTTATGTTTTTGCCATAGAGTTCCTTGTTGAAGTCAAAGATATGAGTTTCCATATTCTTTGCAAATGAACCTATCGTAGGCTTGATGCCTACATTTGTTATGGATGGATATTTCACCCCGTTATATATGCAGTATGTAATATATACTCCATTTGGCGGTGTAACCATCGTTTCATCAATTGTAATATTGGATGTAGGAAAACCAATGGACTTTCCAAGTCTGTTTCCTACTACAACAGTACCCTCAATAGAATAGTTTCTTCCAAGGAATCTGTCACATTCATCCACATCTCCTGATTTTATAAGCTCCCTTATAAGGGTGGATGATACAACTTCCCCATCTATCGTGACAGGTGGAATGGCAGTAACACTGAAACTGAATTTTTCGCCAAGCGCTTTTAATGTATCAACATTTCCGCTTGCCTTGAATCCGAATCTGTAGTTGAAACCGCAGGTAACAGTTTTCGCATTGAATCTGTCAATAAGAAGCTCCTTTACATATCTTTCCGGCTCCATAGTCATAATCTCAGGTACAAATGGAATATCAAAAAGATAGTCTACTCCAAAGCTTTCAATAAGTGCTGCCTTTTCTTCCTTGTATATTATGTTTTTAACTTCTTTTTTACCAGGAATAAGATTTCTTGGATGATTGCTGAATGTAAATACGGCAGATTTGAGTCCAAGTTCCTTTGCCTTCTTTACAGCATTCCTGATTATTTCCTGATGTCCAAGATGAACTCCATCAAAGTTACCGAGAGCAACTGCCGTCTCACAAATATCTGTAATTTCTTCTAAACTTCTAAATGTTATCATCTCTAATTAATACCTTATCGGCTACAAGCTTCTTATATATATCACTGTATATGGAGACTCCAAGGAATGTATCCTCTTCATCATATATGCAGTACGCTCCAAGATACTCGTCCTTAACCTTAAGCCCAGGATAGGATCCGTGATGATTGGATTCCGAATCCGGATTGGCATCACGAAGTTCTTCCTTTTTTACAGGCATATCATACTCCGGTTCCTTGACTACCCTTATATCCCTAAAGGAAAGATGCCATCCGTCAATGAACTTTCTTCTCATTTCGGAGTCTACAACAACCTTTCCAAAGGCTTTTAACGGATAATCCAGAGGAAGTATATACTTTTCAAGAACAGGTGGAATCGTTTCACCGATTTCTCCAAGTCCTCTGAACTTTCCGTCTTCACGGATTTCTGCAAGACCCTCTTTTATTGCAAGTTCCTTTAACATGTTTACATCAACGGAATTCTCTTTTCTGAACTCACCGCTTGCAGTTCTTTCAAGGGAAAGCATTGTTCCAGGATATCCAAGGAAGTCAGAAAGATCCCTGCAGATAGAACGGATATATGTACCCTTTGAACATTTTACTGTAAATGTGATGAATGGTATCTGAGAAATAAAAGCTTCCTTTACAGGATACTTTATATTCTCTCTATCAATTATACCCATTTCATCCAGGGTAATATCTTCAATAAATACCTGTCTTGGCTTAATCTTCTTCATTACAGCTTCAATCTCAGCATCTGGTGCCGAATGCATATAGCTGTAGAGTTTTCTTCCGTTTATACGGACTGCAGAATACATTGGAGGAATCTGATCAATAAGGCCAAGGAAAGTATCAAGTCCTTCCTTCACCTTTTCCTCTTCAAGTATTATTTCCTCATCCGTCTTCTCAGTCACTTCTCCCATAACATCAAGAGTATCAGTAGATACTCCAAGAATCAGTGTGCATCTGTATTCCTTGAAATCAATATCCATATATGATGCGACACGTGTTCCCTTGTTTATCAGAATCGGAAGTACTCCTGTTGCAAGAGGATCAAGGGTTCCTGTGTGACCAAGTTTCTTGATTCTGAGAATGTTTCTAAGCATATATATGACATCGTTGGATGTAACCCCTTCCGGCTTATATATGTTAATAATTCCGTCCTTCATCAGCCAGTTCCACAAGTTCTTTCTTTGTCATATCAAAGGCATCAAGAATAGGCATGTTGAGTGTTGCGCCGCAGGCTTTCTTGTGGCCACCGCCGTCATGCTTCTTCGCAACAACTGAAATATCATAACCGTCATTCTTTGCTCTGTATGACACCCTTATAGTATTATTTTCCTTTTCCTTAAGAAATGCAGCATACTGGACACCGGAAATCGAACGGAGTTTTCTTACGATTCCGTCAGTTTCACCGGCTTTAAGTCCAAGATTATCACATTCCTCTTTTGTAATATAGCTTACTGCAACCATACCACCTGCAAGAATTTCAAGTCTTGAAAGAGCAATGCTTTCAGCCTTGATCTTTGAAAGTGGCTGATTCTCATAGATTTCGTTACTGATGTCATTTGGTTTCAGTCCGCTTTCCATAAGTTCAGCAGTAATAAGGTGGGCTTCCTTTGTTGTATTTGAGAACTGATAATCCCCTGTATCTGTTGTAATTGCAGTAAAGATTGCTTCTGAGATTCTGCTGTCAGGAAGAATATCAGCATCACTTACAGTATCCATATACTTAAGGAATTCGTAGATGATTTCACCTGCAGCCGCCTTCTTTGGATTAATCAGATTGAAGTCTGCAATTCCTTCAGATGTACCATGATGGTCAAGGCATACTGTTACCTTTGCCTTATGGAACTTGTCCTTGAATGCTTCAAATCTCTGATATGATCCGCAGTCAACGCAGCATGAAACATCAAGTTCCTCATCAGAAAAGATGTCCATATTGTCTGTTACAAATGGTTCTTCTGTATCTCTTAAAAGAAACAGAAGATTTTCCGGAAGCTCGTCCTTATACAGTGTGTAGCATTTCTTTCCAAGCTTTCTTAAAGCAACAGTAAGTGCTACGCATGAACCGAGAGCATCACCATCAATACTTACATGAGGATAGAGAAGAACAGTTTTTGCGTCTTTGAATGCTCCATAGATTTCTTCAAATGTATTATTCTTCATTTTCCTTTTCCTCATTAGGGTCTACTGCATGGTAGTCCTCAAATGGAAGAGTGGAAAGGATTTCATCGATGTGCTTTCCGTATTCTTCAGCTTCATCAAGTCTGAAGATAAGCTCAGGAAGACGTCTTACCCTTAACACTTTTCCTATTTCTTTCTTGAAGAGGCCCTTTGCAGAGTTTAACCCTGCAAGTACCTCTGTCTTGCTTTTCTTTATTTCTTCTTCATCCTTTGAGAAGTTAAGGATGCTTACAAAGCATGTTGCAACTGATCCATCTGGACTTACTTTGCAGGATGTTATATTCACAAGCTTTCCAGTGAGTCTTGGATCCTTTACACCAGTTACAAGCACTTCCCCAACCTTCTTCTGGATTTCAGATGCGATTCTGTCTGGTCTGTGTCCTTTTCCCATTATTTTCTTTCAACCTCTACCATGTGGAAGCATTCGAAGATATCGCCAATCTGGATATCGTTGTAGTTTTCAATACCGATACCACATTCGAAACCTGTAGCAACTTCCTTTGCATCGTCCTTGAATCTCTTTAAGGAACTGATCTTTCCTTCGTGGATAACGATACCGTCACGTACAAGTCTGATCTGAGCGTTTCTAACAGCCTTACCTTCCTGAACGTATGCACCTGCAATTGTTCCAACGCCAGGTACTCTGAATGTTTCTCTTACTTCGATCTTACCAAGTACTTCTTCCTTGAATTCCGGATCAAGCATACCCTTCATGGCATCTTCAATATCGTTGATGATATCGTAGATAACTCTGTAGAGTCTTAACTGAACCTTTTCCTGATCTGCATATGTCTGAACTGCAGTTGTAGGACGTACGTTGAATCCGATAATGATTGAACCTGTTGTTGAGGCAAGTGTTACGTCTGATTCGTTTACTGTACCTACACCTGAGTGAGTTACTCTTACACGAACATTGCTGTTTGAAAGCTTTTCAAGGGAAGCAATGATAGCTTCAACTGAACCCTGTACGTCTGCTTTTACGATAAGGTTAAGATCCTTTGTCTCACCTTCCTGAATCTGGCTGAAGAGCTGTTCAAGAGTTGATGCTGCATTACGTGCAAGAATTTCATCTCTTAACTTGTTCTTTCTTCTTTCAGCAATTTCTCTTGCAGTCTTGTCGTCTTTTACTACGTTGAATTCGTCACCTGCTTCTGGAACGCTGTCAAGACCAAGGATTTCTACTGCTGTTGCAGGACCTGCTTTTGCAATAGTCTTTCCCTTGAAGTCTGTCATAAGTCTTACTCTGCCGTAGCAGTTACCAACTACAACTGACTGACCTGTTCTTAATGTTCCGTTGTCTACAAGAAGTGTAGCAACAGGACCTCTGTTCTTGTCGAGTCTTGCTTCAACTACAGATCCCTTTCCAAGACGGTTAGGGTTTGCCTTGAGTTCAAGAACTTCTGCCTGAAGAAGAATCATTTCAAGAAGGTTTGTAACACCTTCACCAGTCTTTGCAGATACTGGAACTGAAATTACATCTCCACCCCAGTCTTCAACAAGAATACCATGCTGAGTAAGTTCCTGCTTTACACGGTCTGGGTTTGCTGTTGGCTTATCCATCTTGTTGATTGCAACGATGATTGGAACGCCTGCAGCCTTTGCGTGAGAAATTGATTCGATTGTCTGAGGCATTACACCGTCGTCGGCAGCAACTACAAGTACTGCGATGTCTGTAACGTGAGCACCTCTTGCTCTCATCTGTGTGAATGCTTCGTGACCTGGAGTATCAAGGAATACAATCTTCTGTCCGTTGATTGTAACTTCTGATGCACCGATATGCTGAGTGATACCACCGGATTCTCCAGCAGCAACATTTGTTGAACGGATTGCGTCGAGGAGTGATGTCTTACCATGGTCTACGTGTCCCATTACAGTTACGAATGGTGCACGAGGCTTAAGGTCTGATTCCTTGTCTTCGAAGTTTTCGATTCCTTCTTCAACTTCCTCTTCTTCTACCTTTGTTACAAGTACTTCAATACCAAGTTCTGCTGCGAGGATATTTACTGTATCTTCGTCTAAGCTCTGGTTGATGTTTGCCATGATACCCATCTTCATAAGTGCCATTGCAATCTGGCTTACTGATACTTCTGTAAGTTCAGCGAAACCGCCTACAGTAATTGGGCATGTAACAGCAATTGTTCCACTTGGCATGATATCCATGATATCTTCTTCAACTTCAACCTGCTGCTTGTACTGACTGTGCTTCTTTGGCTTTGCAGCTTTTTCAAGGGACTTCTGTTCGTATCCGCCCTTTCCGTTCTGCTTGTCAAACTTGTCGTACTTGTTGTGTTCGTCGTATTTCTTCTTTAAAGTCTTCTTCTGATTTGGTTTTTCAGCCATACGTTCTGTTGGCTGTGATGGACGTTCAGTTCTTGGCTTCTGGAATTTTGACTTGTCGTCATCCTTATCCTTTCCTGAGAAGTTGTTCTTCTTTTCAAAGTTTGGCTTTCCTTTTCCATCAAACTTCTTTCCATCCTTCTTGTCGAAGTTTGGCTTACCGTCTCTAGGCTGACGGTTGTCATTTCTTTCACGTCTTCCGTCTTTTCCGTTACGGTTTCCCTGTCTGTCATTTGTATATGTCTTCTTTTCAAAAGGCTTCTTTTCAGAATTTTCCTTCTTTACAGGCTTTTCTTCTGGCTTCTTTGCCTTTTCGATTATCTTGATTGTTGGATAATCCTTTTTAGCCTTTTCTTCAGCTTCCTTTTTTGCTTTTGCTTCTGCTTCAGCCTTAGCCTTTTCTTCAGCTTCCTTCTTGGCTTTTGCTTCTGCTTCAGCCTTTGCCTTTTCTTCAGCTTCCTTCTTTGCTTTAGCTTCTGCTTCAGCCTTTGCCTTTTCTTCAGCTTCCTTTTTAGCCTTTGCTTCTGCTTCAGCCTTTAATTTTGCTTCTTCAGCGGCCTTAACCTTTTTTTCCTGTTCTTCTATTTCTTTAGCCTTTGCAGCCTTTCTTGCGTCAAGATCTGCCTTTGGCGTAATATGTCCTGGTCTTTTTACTCCTGCCATTAGTTATCCTCCTTCTGGCTCATGCTATCCACTAAACTGATTATTGGTTCTGAAAACGTTCTGTCTAGAACCGCATATGTTCCTCTGTTTTCTTCTCCAGTTATTCTTGAGAGTTCTTCGTTTGTAGAAATGATTACTACACGTACACCTTTCTCTTCAGCGAGTCTGCTGATTCTGTCCACAGTGTTCTTAGCTGTGTCTGAAGAAATAACAACAAGCTTTGCCTTGTGCTTTTCAATACTCATAAGTACCTGGTTTGCACCTGATACAAGTTTTCCTGCTCTCTTTGAAAAACCGAGAAGTGACAGAACCTTACTTGTTTCCATCCTTGAGTTTTCCTTTCTTCACTGCGATAGTGACACATTTCTCGCTGTCTTTACAGATATAGAAACCGCGTCCGTTCTGCTTCTTCATATCGTCAGATACTGCTACACCATCAACCATTACATAGCGCATCAGTTCTTCCTTTGGACGGGACTTCTTGCATGAAATGCATCTTCTCATTGGAACTTCTTTAACCATTAATCTCCTCTACTTCTGTTACGTCACCATTTTCACCATAGTACTGGCTGTGGCTCTTGATATCGATCTTCCAGCCTGATACTCTTGCTGCAAGTCTTACATTCTGTCCTTCCTTACCGATTGCAAGTGAAAGCTGATAGTCTGGAACTACAACCTGTGCCTGCTTCTGGTCAAGGTCGATGATGCTTACTTCTTCAACCTTTGCTGGGGAAAGTACGTTTCTGATAAGGTCACATGGATCTTCTGACCATGGAATAATATCAATCTTTTCTCCGCCAAGTTCATTTACGATAGCTTCAACTCTTCTACCTCCTGTACCTACACATGAACCTACTGGATCCACTCCTTCAGCTTCAGTGTAAACTGCCATCTTTGTTCTTGAACCTGCTTCTCTTGCGATTCCCTTGATTACTACTGTTCCATCCTTGATTTCTGGAACTTCGAGTTCAAAGAGTCTTTTTACAAGGCCTGGATGTGATCTTGAAACATAGATCTTTACGCCCTTCTGTTCGCGCTTTACGTCCATAACGTAAACCTTGATTCTGTCGTTAACCTTGTACTTTTCTCCTGGAACCTGTTCGTTTTCAAGAAGAATTCCTTCTCCCTTTCCAAGGAGAACGTTGATTGTGCCGTTGTGGATTCTTTCAACAACACCAGTAACGATTTCTGACTGCTTTGCTGAATATTCTGAATATACCATTCCACGTTCAGCTTCTCTGATTTTCTGAACGATAACCTGCTTTGCAGTCTGAGCTGCGATTCTTCCGAAGTCAGCAACTTCAGTGTTGAATTCGATCTGGTCCCCTACTTCGTAGTCTTCGTCATATTCCTTTGCTTCTTCAAGGGAAATCTGAGTAAGTTCGTTTTCAACAACTTCTACTACATCGTAAAGTGATACGATACTGATTTCTCCTGATACGCTGTCGATGGAAACGCTTACGTTTTCATCTGTCTTGTATTCTTTCTTGTATGCCTTTGTAATAGCTTCTTCAATTGACTTTAAGAGATAGTCCTTTGGAATTCTCTTTTCTTTTTCAAGGTCACTTAATGCCTGAATAAAATCCTTGTTCATTTTTTAATGATTCCTCCTGTTACCTGTATACGCTTTTTAAAATATAACGGCGAGTCTGACACACTTGATGTCATCTCGTTTGAAACTGAATGTTATTTCTTCAAGAGAGTTCTTTCCGATTTTTGCACCTGGCTTACGGTTTGCACTCTTCTTGTCTACAAGAACTGATACTGATACTTCGCCATCTGATGCTGAAAGAAGTTTTCCTTCTACCATGTTCTGTCCTTTGAGATATCCTTCCTTTAAGAAGTCCTTTAATGATACATCTACCATTTCGCCCATGTATCTTTCGAAGTGTTCTGGTGTAACCAGTTCTCTGTCCATACCAGGTGATGATATTTCAAGCATGTATTCACCTTCTATTGGATCCAGTCTGTCAAGTTCATCTGAAAGGAAGTTTGAAAGCACTTCGCAGTCATCTGTTGAGATATATCCCTCATTTCTGTCTGCATAAACTCTTAAGACAAGGTCCTTTCCCTCTTTTTTCATTTCCATATTCCAGATGTACATGTCGTTCTTCTCGAGATATGGTGTAAGGATTTCCCTTACTTTTTCCATGATATCAGTCATATTCCTGCCTTTCCATAAAGTAAGGAGCGGTTTTAGCCGCTCCTTAAATTAATTACCATAATTTACATTAGTATATTACCATAACGTCCCTATGCTTTGCAAGGACTTTTTACTTGTGATCCATGAAACCTTTACCGTGAACTTCATTTGATTCCATGATTACAAGGAATGAATCAGGGTCAACATCCTTTATTTCACGGCTTATCTTATACATCTGCTTCTTTGTACATGCTGACATTACAACGCCTCTCTTTTCCTTTGAGTAGCTTCCTTCACCGTAGAGAATAGTGGAACCTCTTCCTGTTGTCTCACTTATCATTTCAGATGTCTCATATGGCCTGTCAGTAACAATAAGGGTAAGTTTTCCTGAGGAAAGACCATACATGTACTTGTCGAGAACTGTTGATGAAATATAGCAGATAAGCATACCATAGATAAAGTTATCGATATCCTTTGAAACGAGTACTGTACCAATAAGGATAATGAAAATCTCAAATCCGAAGGAAAGTGTTCCAAGAGAGAGATGTGGGTTTGCATCCTTAAGTGCAAGTACAATGAAATCCGCTCCACCTGTTGATGAGTATCATGCAAAAATCATGGCATATCCTATTGCAGAAATAACTGCAGTACAGATTACTGCAAGAAGCTTGTCCCCGGTATATACAGGGAAAAGCGGTGCAAAGTAGTCAATGAAAAGTGAAGATATTATCATTGTCTTGATGGACTTTAAAAGGAATTCCTTACCAAGTCTTTTTGCACATATAATTGCTACCGGTATATTGAAAGCAATTGTAAGAAGTCCGATTGGAAGTCCAAAGAGATGATAGAATACAATTGCAAGTCCGGTGAACCCTGAAAGCGGGAACATCTGTGCTGTAGCAAAATTGTATGTACCGATTGCAATGAGGATACTTCCTATAATATCAACAATAAGGTCGATTCCCAGATTTTTAAGTGTTTCTTTTTTCATATATATACCTTGTATAATGAACTCATAGGGAAATTCACTACACATTTTCCTTTCTTGATTA
>JAKSSM010000036.1 GCA_024403065.1 Clostridia bacterium
ATAAGTGAAAAAATAATTGCCCATATTGCAAAATCAAGATACATATCCTGATCCAGTTCATAACCAAGAAATGCGATGCCTTTAAGGACTGCATCGCTTACCATTCCATACTTTTTCACATATGATACTGCAGCTTTAAGAAGTTCTTCTTTTGTTTCCCTCATTACAGGAGAAAGTTTATGGAACTTCTCCATGTCATAGTCTGATGTGTTTCCACATGGCATATCACATGTTCTGCAGTTTGGAGAAATCCTGAACTTGTCTTCCACTATGAGATTATATATTTCTTCAATGTTGTCTCCCTCAAGTGACATAAGTGCTTTTATGATTACCTCTTCAGTTGTTCTGTCCATTCCATTATTCTGTACAGCGCCAGAAAGACCAATCAGTGCAGAAACAATTTTTTCACCCTGCATTATCTTATTTCTCCCTTTGACGTAATAACTGTTACAGAAACCGGAATATCTTTACCTGCTTTTTTCAATGCATCTTCTACAGCTCTCATAAGACCCGAGCAGCATGGCACTTCCATTCTTACTATGTGAATACTTTTAATTTGATTCGCTCTTATGATATCTGAAAGCTTTTCGCTGTAGTCAGTCATATCAAGTTTAGGACATCCTACAAGTACAGTTCTTCCTTTTATGAAGTCTCTATGGAAATCTCTGTAGGAAAAAGCTGTGCAGTCCGCTGCAATGAGAAGGTCGCAGTTTTCAAATGCATCTGATTTCAAAGGCGCAAGCTTTATCTGTACAGGCCAGTTTGTAAGGTCGGAGCTGAGTGATGAAACAGTTTCTTCGCTAGCTGTGCAGCTTGCACTTTTAAGAAGTTCCTTAATCTTCTTTGCTCTTTCAACAGCTTTTTCATCATATGCCGGTGCATCCTTCTCTATGAAACGGATTGCATCAAATGGACAGCCTTTAAGGCAGTCTCCAAAACCATCACAGAAGTTTTCTCTTGCAAGTTTTGCCTTGCCGTTAACAATTTCAATTGCACCTTCATGGCAGTCAAGCACACACTGACCGCAGCCTGTGCATTTTTCTTCATCTATTTCAATTACTGTTCTTAACATTACATATACTCCCTTTATTTGCTATTATTCATTTATTATATTATAATTCATATATAAAATGAACACATAAAGGAATAAGAACATGATTAAATTCGAAAATGTATCCTTCGGTTTTCCCGACAAGGATCTCTATAATGATATATCCTTTGAAATTGAAGATGGTGACCATGCAGTACTTATTGGAAGTAACGGTACAGGAAAATCCACCCTCATAGATCTTCTTCTCCACGAGGAACGCTATACATACGATGGAAAGATTACTCTTTCAGATACAGGAAGAATCGGATACGTTCCACAGTTTGTAAAGCACGAGAAGGAAGATACAACAGTTTTTGATTTCCTTAAAAAACCTTTCACTGAAATACAGAAAAAACAGGATGAACTCTGCCTTCTTATGGCAAAAGGTGAAAACCTTGACAAACTCTATGAGGAATACCAGAAGAGTCTTGATGAAATGGATTCTGTTGATGGATATAACGCGGATACCAATATTCTTAAGATGCTCTCACTTTCAGGGATTGAAAAGATAAAGGATCTTGAGCTTTCAAAGATAAGTGGTGGTGAGTTCAAGCTTGTATCAATTATTGGCAACATGCTTCTTAAACCTCATCTTCTTATTATGGATGAACCTGATGTTTTCCTTGATTTTGAAAATATCATTGGTCTTACAAAGCTCATTAATGAATATAAAGGGACTGTACTCACTGTTACTCACAGCCGTCTGCTTCTTTCACAGTGTTTCAACAGAATACTCCACATTGAAAATACAAAGCTTCAGGAGTTTCCTGGAACATTTGCCGAATACAACGATTTCCTCCTTGATACCAAGGTTGAGATGTATGCAAGTGCCGTATCCTTTGATGAATTCATTGAGATTCAGGAAACACTCATAGAAAAGATAAGAAAAAAGACTGAACTTAATCCTGATCCAAAGAAAGGAAGACAGTTAAAGGCAAGAGTAACATATCTTAGAAAACTCAAGGACATGCGTGGAGAAGATCCATTCCTTGATAACGGAAACTACCGTTTCAGTTTCACACCATATGAACCTGACAGGGATGATGTAATTATAGACGTAAAGGACTATGCCCTTTCCTATGATGGCCTCATCCTTTCCGATGTGGGCTTTACTGTAAAAGAAGGAGAACATGTTGCCTTAGTCGGAAGCAATGGTACAGGAAAATCCAGTCTCTTAAGAGATATCTATGATATGTATGTAAAGCAGCATGGTGAAGAAAGTATCGGATACTTCAGACAGATCTATGAGTCAGATACATCAGAGAACATGTCAGGTGGTGAACTTAACATAAAGAGACTTAAGGAGCTTTCAGGAAGAGACCTTAAGGTCCTCCTTCTTGATGAACCCACAAGTCATCTTGGAACCTATGCACAGCTTGCTCTTGAAAAGGCATTAAGAGAATATAAAGGGACTGTAATATTTGTATCCCACGATTTCTTTACAATAACAGGTATTGCAGACAGAATTCTCCTTCTTGAGGATTCTACTCTTCGTGAAACAAGTGCAAGACAGTACAGAAAATCCATCTACAGAAAGTATTTCGAATCCGATATCTTTGAAGCGGAAAGGAAGAGAACTGAAAGAGAAATAAGGGTAATTAACCTCCTGAAGCATGGAAAATACGTGGAAGCAAAAGAGGAACTGAAAAAACAGTAGAACAAAACACGAACGGAAAATTCATTTATGTTTTTTCCGTTTTTCTTTTATCCCACTTTTTTAAAAAAATCGCAAATTATCTGTCTTTTTTATTGAACATTAACAAAAAGTATTGAACTTTTTTGTTTCGGTGATATAATAAAGCATCAAAATTATTAAGGAGGACTCGTTATGAGTAAAATTACAGTACCAGAAGGATATAAATCACCACTATCCTTAAAAGAAACACAGATTGCTATCAAGACAGTAAAAGACTTTTTCCAGAAGCAGATATCAGCAGAACTTAATCTCCACCGTGTATCCGCCCCTCTTTTCGTAGACCCTAAATCCGGTCTCAATGATAATCTTAATGGTATTGAACGTCCTGTAAATTTTGACATTAAGGATCAGAACGGCAAAGAAGCTGAAATCGTACAGTCCCTTGCAAAGTGGAAGAGATATGCCCTCAAGAAATATGGTTTCAAGGAAGGTGAAGGTCTCTACACAGATATGAACGCTATCCGTAGAGATGAAGAAACAGACAACATCCACTCCATCTATGTTGACCAGTGGGACTGGGAAAGAATCCTTACAAAGGAGCAGAGAACAAGAGAATATCTTGAATATATTGTAAAGAATGTATATGAAGCTCTTCATATTACTGAAAAATATGTTGCAAACAAATATGATTTCGTAAAGTGCATTCTTCCTGAACAGATTACATTCATTACATCTCAGGAACTTGAAGACATGTACCCTGGAGATACTCCAAAGGAAAGAGAATACAAGTTTGCAAAGAAACATGGTGCTATCTTCATTGAACAGATTGGTGCAAAATTAAAGAGTGGCGAAAGACACGATGGACGTGCACCTGACTATGATGACTGGGCATTAAACGGAGATATTCTCGTTTACTATCCAGTACTTGATATCGCACTTGAACTTTCATCCATGGGTATCCGTGTAGATGAAGATTCTCTTGTATCACAGCTTAAAGATCTTGACCTTATGGAAAGAGCATCCCTCCCATTCCAGAAGGCTATTATAGACAAGGAACTTCCATACACTGTTGGTGGTGGTATCGGACAGTCCAGAATCTGTATGTTCTTCTTAAGAAAAGCTCATATCGGCGAAGTTCAGTCCTCACTCTGGCCTGAAGAAGATATGAAGTATGCTGAAGAACACGGATTAATGCTTCTTTAATAAAAATCAAGGCCTGCCAGTGGCAGGTCTTTTTATGTCTCTATTCTTATATAAGATTTGCAAAAAGTGGTGCAAGTATTACAGTAAGAATGCCTGCAACACATACGGAAAGACTTGACATCGCTCCTTCTATCTCCCCTATTTCCATTGCCTTTGCAGTTCCTATTGCGTGAGACGCAGTACCATATGCAAGGCCTTTTGAAATAGGTTCTTTTACCTTTAACAGTTTAAGTATAAGTTCACCAAATATATTTCCAAATACTCCCGTAAGAACAATTACCGCAACTGTAATTGTAACATATCCACCCAGTTCCTCTGAAACCCCCATACCGATTGCAGTTGTAATGGACTTTGGAAGGAATGTTACATATTCGGAATGTGTAAGTCCAAATATCTTTGAAAGTAAAAATACTGTAACAAGGGACGTGACTACACCTGATAATATTGCTGCAGTTATCGCTTTATAGTGCCTCTTAAGAAGTTCCAGCTCCTCATAAAGAGGAATGGCAAGTGAAACAGTTGCAGGAGTGAGAAAATAGCTTATATATTTTGCGCTCATATTGTATGTTTCATAGTCAATGTCCAGAATCTTAAGGAATGCTATAGTAAGAACAATAGCAATAAGAAGCGGATTGAAAATTCCAGATTTGAATCTGTTTTTAAGATATACACCTGAAAAATATGCAAGAAGGCTGATTCCAGCTCCAATGAACAGCGATGACAGGAAAAGATCTTTCATTTACTTTCCCTCCTTCTTTTCTGCTTTAATTATAGCATCTGACACTTTTCCTGTAGCAAACATTACAGTAATAACAGTTACAGCAAGTATTACAGTTGCAGGAACTATTATAGGCTTAAGAACTGAAAATGAATCCATAAGTCCAACCCCTGCAGGAATAAACATAACAGGCATAATATTTACCAGAAACTTACCAGTATCCTTTACCTGCTCAAGTTTTATTATCTTAAGGCACAGTGCTGCAAAAAGAAGCACCATACCATAGATACTTGCAGGTACCGGAAGATTTATATAATAATGCAATATTTCTCCTATAAGTGATATCAGAAGTATCAGGAGAAACTGTTTAAGATATTTCATACATTACCTCTAGAAAAGTTTAGTAGTCCACTTTGTACAGTCCCATACCTTTGTCGCAATGTCGTTATAGAACTCAGGTTCATGACATACCATAAGAATGCTTCCTTTATATGCAAGAAGCGCACGCTTGAGTTCTTCCTTTGCATCAGGGTCAAGATGGTTTGTAGGTTCGTCAAGAACAAGAATATTTGATGGACGGTTAAGAAGTTTGCAGAGTCTTACCTTTGCCTGCTCACCACCGGATAATACTCTTATCTGACTTTCAACATTCTTGCTTGTAAGTCCACACTTTGCAAGAGCAGCACGAACTTCATGCTGGTTCCAGGATGGGAATTCATTTCCGATTTCCTCGATACATGTTCTTGTTATATTGGGAGATACTTCCTGTTCAAAATATCCGATATTGAGATTTTCTCCAAGTGTTACCTTTCCTGAAATTGGATCAATCAGACCAAGAAGACTCTTTAAAAGTGTAGTCTTTCCGATACCGTTTGCACCAACAAGGACTATTCTCTCTCCTCTTTCCATGGAAAGTGTGAGTGGTGATGAAAGTGGTTCATCATAACCGATAACAAGTTCCTTTGTTTCAAAGAGATACTTTCCTGGAGTTTTTGAGAAAAGGAAATCAAACTCTGGCTTTGGTTTCGCATGAATCTGCGTGTAGCTACATTTGCCTTGTTACGGGCAACGAAGTCCTCAAGTTCTGCAATCTCCTGCTGCTGACGGTTGTAGGCAGCTTCACGCTGTGCCATTCTCATTTCATAAACTTCCTTGAAGTGATCGTAGTCTCCAGGATATCTGTCCAGCTTCTTCTCACTCATATGATAGATTATGTTGATAACCTCATTTAAGAAAGGAATATCATGGGAAATAAGGATGAGAGCATTTTCATATTCCTGAAGATAACGCTTAAGCCATGCAATATGACTTTCATCAAGGTAGTTTGTAGGCTCGTCAAGAAGAAGAATTTCAGGCTTTTCAAGAAGGAGCTTTGCAAGGAGCACCTTAGTTCTCTGTCCACCTGAAAGTTCTGTTACGTCTCTGTCAAGTCCAAGGTCAAGAAGACCAAGAGCACGGGCAACTTCAGATACCTTAGCATCAATCATATAGAAGTCATGTGCAGTAAGGAGTTCCTGAAGAGTACCTGCTTCATCAAGATAATCCTGCATCTTGTCCTCTGGAACCTCAGCGAGTTCCATATATATTTCATTTATTCTTTCTTCCATCTTGTAGAGATAGTCAAAGGCACTTGTAAGGACTGAGCCGATAGTCATTCCCTTTTCAAGTTTTGCATGCTGGTCAAGATATCCAGCCTTTACATTCTTTGCCCATTCTATCTTTCCTTCGTCAGGCATAAGCTTACCTGTTATTATATTCATGAATGTAGACTTACCTTCACCATTGGCACCGACAAGTCCAATGTGTTCACCGTTTAAAAGACGGAAGGATACATCTTCGAAAATGGCTCTGTCACCAAAGCCATGTGTCATATGTTCTACATTTAAAATACTCATATAAATTCCTCACATTTCGTTTTTCACTAACCTATATATTCTATCATAACATATGTCATTTAACCACAAAAAAAGCGTTAAACATTGAATTTAACGCCTTTAAATGCCTATAGATTCTTTACATTAAGTGCACGTATTGCATTGAGGACTGCAATAATCATAACTCCTACATCTGCAAATATTGCAAGCCACATATTTACAAATCCGAAAGCTCCAAGAATAAGGCAGAGGAACTTAACTGCAAGTGCAAAAGCAATATTCTGATATACGATACCTATACACTTCTTTGATATCCTTATAGCCTTTGAAATCTTTAATGGATCATCATCCATAAGTACTACGTCAGCTGCTTCGATTGCTGCATCAGACCCCATGGCACCCATTGCTATACCGATATCTGCACGGGTTAAAACAGGTGCATCGTTTATGCCGTCTCCAACGAAGCAGAGCTTGTCCTTTTCACTCTTTTCTGAAATGAGACGTTCAACTTCATTGACTTTATCTGATGGAAGAAGTTCACTGTGAACTACACTTAATCCCAGAATTTCTGCCACACGGTCAGCCACATTCTTTGCATCCCCTGTAAGCATAACCGTTTTTTCAACACCAAGCTTCCTGAGATTTGCTATTGCATCCTTTGAAGTTTCCTTGATTACATCTGATATTACAAGGTGACCTGAATATACATTATCAAGTGCAATATGGATAACTGTTCCAAGGTCGTCACATGCAGGAACTGCAAGTCCGATTTTCTTCATAAGCTTTGAGTTTCCGATTGCAACAGATTTTCCATCTACTGTTGCAGTAATACCGTGACCACTTGTTTCTTCAATGTTTTCTACCTTTGAACGGTCAATATCTTTACCGTATGCATTCTGAATGCTCTTTGCAATAGGATGGGATGATGCCATTTCAGCATGGGCTGCATAGAAGAGAAGTTCATCATCTGGTACTGTATTTCCATGAACTCCAGTTACTTCGAACACTCCTTTTGTAAGGGTACCAGTCTTGTCGAATACAATGACCTTTGCCTTTGAAAGAGTTTCAAGGTAGTTGGAACCTTTAATGAGAATTCCCTGATTGCTTGCACCGCCAAGTCCTGCGAAGAAGCTTAACGGAATGGATATAACAAGTGCACATGGACAGGAGATTACAAGGAATGTAAGGGCTCTGTAGACCCATGTCATCCACGATGGATCATTTCCTGTAGCAAGCATAATCACTGGTGGCAGTAACGCAAGAAGCAGTGCTGATACGCATACTGCAGGAGTATATACTCTTGCAAACTTTGAAATGAATTCCTCTGACTTTGCTTTTCTTGAAGATGCATCTTCCACAAGTTCAAGAATCTTTGATGCAGTGGATTCACCGAATTCCTTTGTAGTTCTTACTGTAAGGACACCTGTCATATTGATGGAGCCTGAGATTATTTCATCCCCTTCTCTTACAGTTCTTGGTACGCTTTCACCTGTAAGTGCTACAGTATCAAGACTTGATGTACCACTTACTACAACTCCATCAATTGGAGCCTTTTCACCAGGCTGGATAATGATTTCAGTACCGATTTCAACATCATCCGGATCAACCTGTACAAGTTTTCCATTCTCCATGATATTTGCATAGTCAGGACGGATATCCATAAGTTCAGAAATATTCTTTCTGCTCTTTCCAACAGCATAACTCTGGAAGAATTCTCCTATCTGATAGAAAAGAACTACACCTACTGCTTCGTTGAAGTCACCACTCTTGCTTAAAATAGCAAGAGCAAATGCTCCAAGGGATGCAATAGCCATAAGGAAGTTTTCATCAAATACTCTTCCGTTTACTATTCCATGAAAAGCATCTTCAAGAATGTCATATGATATTATGAGATAGTCTATGAAAAATGCTATAAGCCTAAAGCTTTCTGGAAGTGGAATAAACTGAAGCAGTATGAGAAGTACTGCGGATACAGCAATTCTTAAAAGCATTATCTTCTGTTTCTTTTTCATGCTCTCTCCTAGAATTCAATTTCGCAGTCAGGTTCAACTTTTCTGCATGCCTTGAATACTTCTTCCATAACTTCCTTTGGTTCGTATCCTTCAGCGAATTCAACCTTCATCTTTAATGTCATGAAGTTTACAACTGCATCTTTTACTCCTTCAACCTTCTTTGCTTCAACTTCCATAAGGTTTGCACAGTTTGCACAGTCTACTTCAATCTTGTATGTCTTTTTCATGAGTGTTCCTCCTAAAATATATCTATTTGTTTTAATTTACAAATGGAGTATATCCTATAGAAAAACCATATGCAATACACTTTTCCAATCTGTTTCCGTTTGGGCTAAATCTATTTCTGTTTGGGATAAAACTATGGAATCTCCTTGATATATGTAGTATTATTCATATGAAAGAAACAATTCAAAAAAGGCTAAAAGGTAAAACAAATGGATAAGATAGAACTTTTTGATGGAATCACTCTGTCGTTTGTAACATACGGAAAAACTCATCCCCATACTCACGAGTCCCTCTCTCATGTGGTTGAAATAAACTACTGCAAAGAAGGACGAATGGGCTGGGACCCAGGTAACGGAAACAAAATATTCTTAGGTCATGGTGACTTCTCCATACAGAATCTTGCAACCTGTGCACATTCAGAAATCATCTATCCAAATGACAGCTACACAGGGCTTAACATCCTGATCGACTTAAAAAAGGTAATGGAAAATCCTCTTGAACTCCTTAAGGATCAGTCTGAACATCTGAAGCACCTCTATACCCTTTTCTGTGAAAACAGTGAAGCTTCAAGCTTTACAGGGAATGATGAAACTGAAGGAATATTCAGATGCTTCTATGAGGTACCTGAAAATCTCAGGCTGTCCTATGCAAGAATCAAGATAATCGAGTTCATTCTTTATCTAATAAAGACGCTTCATGCACCAGCAGTAAAGAAAAAGGAATACCGAGACGAACAGATTGAAATAATAAAGAAGGTTCATGACTACATGGTTGAACATATTGACGAACATATAACAATCGAGAGCCTGGCAAAAACCTTCGGAATGAATCCTACAACACTTAAATCGACCTTTAGAGACATCTATGGAGATTCCATTGCAATACATACAAAGCATCACAGAATGGAACATGCTGCCTATCTTCTAAAAACAACAGATCTGACCCTTTCTGAAATATCACAAAGAATCGGCTATGAGAGTCAGAGCAAATTTACAGCAGCCTTCAAGGAATTCTTCAGTATCCTTCCAAGTGAATTCAGAAAAATAAGCAAAGACTAGAAAAAAGCAGAGTTTTTAAACTCTGCTTTTAAAATCTATTTATCTTTATTAAGTCCCTTCATTGAAAGTCCAACCTTCTGCTTGTCGTAGTCGATTGAAACAATCTTTACCTTTACAGTATCTCCTACGGATACTACATCCATTGGATGCTTTATGAACTTATTGGAAATCTCAGATATGTGAACAAGACCATCATGCTTTACACCGATATCTACGAAACATCCGAAGTCTACTACGTTTCGAACAGTTCCCGTCATTTCCATATCAATCTTAAAGTCTTCAAACTTCTTTACATCGTTACGGAATACTACTGGAGGCGCATCTTCTCTTGGGTCACGGGCTGGTTTCTTCATTTCTGAAACAATATCATTGAGTGTAAGCTCCCCGATACCGATTTCACTGGCCATCTTCTTTGTATTACCATACTTGAGCTTTATGCGGTTTTCAATATCCTGAACCTTGTCAGTTCCAATATCAGTAAGGTCAAGTCCAAGGCTTTTTAGCATTGTCTTTGCTGCATCATAGGATTCAGGGTGAACTGCAGTCTTATCCAGTGGATTCTTTCCATCCATGATTCTCATGAATCCTGCACACTGATTGAATGCCTTTTCACCAAGCTTTGAAACCTTAAGAAGTTCCTTTCTTTCAGTGAACTTGCCGTTTTCTTCTCTATAGGCAACAATATTCTTTGCAATACCCATATTTACACCGGCAATATATGAAAGAAGTGATGGAGATGCAGTATTAAGATCAACACCTACACGGTTTACGCAGTTTTCAACTACATTTGTAAGGGCTTCTTCAAGATGCTTCTGGTTTACATCGTGCTGATACTGGCCAACACCGATTGACTTAGGATCAATCTTTACAAGTTCAGCAAGTGGGTCCTGAAGTCTTCTTCCAAGGGACATGGCACCTCTTGTTGTTACATCAAGATTTGGATATTCTTCTGATGCAAGCTTGGATGCTGAATATACAGATGCACCTGCTTCATTTACGATTGTGTACTGAATTGGAAGTCCGTTTTTCTTAAGGAAATTGGATACAACTTCTTCAGTTTCACGGGACGCAGTACCATTACCGATAACGATAATATCTGTCTTGTACTTGTCTATAATTGTCTTAAGTGTCTTTTCAGTTCCTGCTACATCACACTTAGGTTCTGTAGGATAGATTGTTGTATATGCCTTGAGTCTTCCTGTTCCATCAAGAACCGCAACCTTGCAGCCTGTTCTGTATCCAGGGTCGATAGCAATTATGTTCTTGTCTCTAACAGGTGGTGCCATGAGGAGGTTTTCTGTATTCTTTGCAAAGATCTTTACAGCTTCTGTTTCAGCACGCTCTGTAAGAGTGTTTCTCATTTCACGTTCAATTGATGGTGCAATCAGTCTCTTGTATGCATCTTCAATTGTTGAAAGAAGAAGTTCATAGAAGATTGATCTGTCATTCTTTACTACATCCTTTGATATGAGTTTAACCATATCTTCCTGAACTGTTGAAACCTTGACTTTAAGGAACTTTTCCTTTTCACCACGGTTTACAGCAAGAACTCTGTGATTAGGAATCTTTGAAAGATTTTCAGCTCTTTCATAGTACATTTCATATACAGATTTGGCTTCCTTATCAGTTGCTTCTGTAACGATACTTGCCTTTTCAAATGTATATTCTCTTACCTTCTTAGTGATTTCAGCATCATCAGAAATGGATTCAGCTATAATATCGCATGCTCCCTGAATGGCATCAGCCACTGTGTTGACTTCCTTTTCTGGATTTACATATTCTTTAGCAATATCTTCAACTGTTCCCTTTGTATCAAGCTGGGCATAGATTCTCATTGCAAGTGGTTCAAGACCCTTAGCCTTAGCCTTTGACGCACGAGTAGCCTTCTTCTGTTTATATGGTTTATACAGGTCTTCTACTCTCTGAAGAACTTCAGCTTTCATGATTTCATTTTTTAAATCTTCTGTAAGCTTACCCTGTTCATCAATAAGGCGGATTACCTCTTCCTTTCTTTCTTCAAGACCTCTTAAATATACAAGTCTTTCATTAAGGTCACGAAGAATTACGTCAGTAAGACCTCCTGTTACTTCCTTTCTGTAACGGGCAATGAAAGGAATAGTATTTCCTTCATCAATGAGTTTTACAGTTTCATCTACCTGGTTGACTCTTACATTGAATTCTTTTGCAAGTTTCTGAATAATATCCAATTATTTTACCTCTTCTATTTCTATATCTCTTAGTTCATTTTCACTGCAGATGGAAATGAAACAGTTTTCATATTTAAAACTAAGATAATGACATCTTCCATCCATTGTATCCACGGATTTAAGTCCAGCATTAAGACCAGTACCCTTCATTTTGAAAAAGCTTTCTTTTCTTGTCCAGAGAAGATGGAATTTTGCTGAATCTTCTGCAATATATGATGCTTCATTATCTGTGAACACACGTTTTATAACCTTCAGATTCTTTTCATTTTCAGTCTCTATATCAATCCCTACAGGACACTCATCTTTTATAATACACACATAATTCCCACTGTGTGATACTGAAAACTCTTCTACACCTTCAATATATGGTTTTCCATGTTCATTGTATCTCAGTTTATCTTCTGTAAGATCAGGAAAAACATATGAAAGAAGAATCGTAGAACCTGCTTTTCTCAGAAGATCCTGCCTGTCTCTAAAACTATCGGCTTCCTTCATCCTTAAAGGAAAACGTTCTCTGAGGACTTCAGTTTCAGTCTCTTCTATTCTTCTGATATCTAAAAGAAATACCTTCAAAATGTGCCTCCTTAATCTGAATCAGCATATCTAAAATACCATAAAAACGCCATTTTTTCAAGGTCACACAAAAAGGACTGCCCGAAGGCAGTCCTTTAAAAGAAATCATAAAATATTTCAAAACTACATTTCATCTTCATCTTTCTTCTTCTTTTTGAATAAGAGA
>JAKSSM010000037.1 GCA_024403065.1 Clostridia bacterium
CTTCAGTTCACTCGGAACAGATGACGCTGCAGATACATCAAATCTTGTAAATGACATACTTGTAAAGAAAGGCTACAAAGTGCTTTTCAATCCTGGTGGAGCCAATGGTGAAGCTGGACACATTGTAAACCTTCTTAAAGGTGTCAATATTTTCAACCACTGCAGTGCAGATGCCTCAGTTCTTGAAGTTGATGAACTTTCAATTGACAGAACCATGCCAATGGTAAAGCCTGACTACCTTATTGTTACAAACCTTTCAAAGGATAACATCAAGTATGGTCATCCAGAAAACATCTTTTCACATATGAACAGATGCTTTGAACTTCTTTCTGATAAGACAACTGCAGTTTTAAATGCAAATGACCCTATATCATCCAATCTTGGTGGTAATGTAAAGAAGGTATTCTGTTCAATTGCTGATCTTGGACTTCATCCATATGAAAACCGTTCAAAGGATATTTCATACTGTCCAAGATGCCGTGGTGAAATTGAATACAGTTACAGACTCTACAGATTCATTGGTAAATATCACTGCAAATCATGCGATTTCGGTACACATGAAGCTGATTTCGAAGCAAAAACTGTTGACCTTAAGAATCTTACAATGACTATCAATGATGAAGCTGATGTAAGACTTATTTCAGACTCAATTTTCAATGCATATAACGTGCTCTATGTATATGCGCTCTTCAGAACAATGGGTGATGACAGTGAAACTGTAAAGAACGCTTTAAACAATGTAAAAATGCCAAAGATAAGAGAATCAGTTGTGGAGTATAACGGTATAAAGTACTACGCAATGGCATCAAAAGGTCAGAACGGTTCATCTTCATCAAACGTATTTGAATATATGCATAATGAACCATCAAAGAAGGATATTGTTCTTTTCCTTGATGAACTTCAGGACTGGAGACATCCACCTGAAACTATTTCCTGGCTCTATGAAACAGACTACGAACTTCTCAAATCCGACAATATTCATAAGATTATTGTTGGAGGTCATATGTATCTCAATCATAAGCTCAGAATGCTTCTTGCAGGAGTACATGAAGAAAAGATTGTTGCATTTGAAAACAAGGAAGATATTCCAAAATATGTATCAAGAGAAGGTATCGAGAAGGTTTATGTTCTTTTCGATGTAGACTTCCAGTTTGAAGCACCAGTTTTAAGAGACCAGATTGTTGAATATGCAAAGGAGGCACAGAATGAAAAGAATTGAGTTCCTCTATCCTGAATTCTGCTATCTTTATGCAGAAGAATACAATATGGAGTATCTCGGAAGATGTTCCAGTGAAATAGAAATTTTAAGAACCGGTCATCTTGAAACTCCAAAGTTCGTAACAGAAGATGTTGATATGATCTATCTTGGATGTACAACTGAAGCTACTCAGGAGTATGTAATTGAACTTCTTAAACCATATACTGATAAGTTAAAAGAACATATTGAAAAAGGTACTGTTGTTTTCCTTACTGGAAATGCCATTGAAATTATTGGTAAATCCATAAAGGATGAAGATAGAATAATTGAAGCTCTTGGTATTTATGATTTCACTTCTGAAAGATTCATGAAGAGAAAAAGAGTCAATACCCAGTTCGTTGGCAGGATGGGTGATGATGTGATTATGGGACATATGGCAAAATATTCCCATATGACTGGAGATATCACAAATCCAATGATTGAGATCACAAACGGATATGGTATGAATATGGAATCAAAGATTGAAGGAATTCATGACCACAATCTTTTTGCAACATATTCACTTGGACCATTCCTTATTCTTAATCCTGTATTTACAAAGAAGATTCTTGCTTTGCTTGGACTTTCAGATGAACTCCTTTTTGAAAAGGAAATTATGGAAGCATACGAGTACAGAAAGACTGAACTTATGGAAAAACTTAAATAGGGGAGATGCAATATGAATATAAAATTTTATATCAGAAAACTGAGATCAACTGATCTTTCCCGTTTCAAGGATACAGCAAAGGCTGTTTCAAAGATTGATGGAAGACCATGGAGACTTGTTCTCCTTGACATCTACTGGTGTGCTGTAGTTTATGGTGCAGGACATGTAGACTACAAGGAATACGAAATGTATGGTATGAACCATAAGCAGAGAAAAGGTGTTCTTACATCAAAGAAGAACAATATTCTTGTAAAGAAATATACAGATTTTGACTATGTTCCATACTACAAGAACAAAGCACTTCTCTACAACAAATTCGGTGACTTCTTAAAGCGTGACTGGATGATTCTTGGTGAAGACACAGTAGTAGCTGTTCCTGATGGAAAAGCAGTTAAAGATGAAGACATTCCAAAGGGACAGGGACTTGAAGCATTCAAAAAGTTCATTTCTGACAAGGAAGACTTCATTGTAAAACCACTTGACCTTTCATGTGGAAAAGGTGTTGAAAAGATTCATACTGCTGACTGGGATCCTGAAGAACTCTATAACACACTTCTTGCAAACCGTCAGTTCCTTGTGGAAGAACTGGTTGTTCAGTGTGAAGAAATGTGCAGGCTTTCAAAGGCTGCTGTAAATACAGTAAGAATCATGACAATTCTTGACAAAGGCGAAGCAAAGGCTGTAGGCGGATGTGTAAGAATGGGTACTGGTGACAATGTTGTTGATAATTTCAATCATGATGGAATTTCAGCATGTCTCGATGTCAAGACTGGTACTATCATGACTATCGGATATGACAAGAAGAGAAACTTCTATGAAACAGTTCCTGGAATCGGAACTGAAATAAAAGGCTTCCAGGTACCATGCTGGGATGAAATAATTGAATTTGTTAAAGCAGGTTCACTTGTAATGCCACAGGTTAAATACCTTGGCTGGGACCTCTGTGTTTCAAAGGATAAGGGAATTGTTATGATTGAATGCAATCACTATCCTGGACACGACTGTGCTCAGTATCCAAAGCTTAATCTTGGTACATATGATGCTATTATGGAGGCTCTCAGATAATGAAAAGAATTGAATTTTTATATCCTGAATACTGCTTCATTTTTGCAGAGAACTATAACGTTGACTATCTCAAGCGTTCATCTGCTGAAATTGAAGTAATTGAAACAAACCACAAGGAAACACCTAAATTTGTAACTGAAGATGTTGATATGGTATATATCGGCTGTCTTACTGAAAAGAAGCAGGAAGATGTTGCTTCTCTCCTTATGCCATATAAGGAAAGAATCATTGAACTCATTGAAAAGGGAACAGTTTTCCTTGTAACAGGAAACTCCATTGAACTTTTCGGTAACTATATCAAGGATAAGGAAAGAAAGATAGACTGCCTTGGTATCTTCAACTACTATGCCGAAAGATATATGGACGTTGTAAGACATAATTCTCTCTTTATAGGGGAGTTTGATGGCATGGAGATAGTTGGACACAGATCACAGTTTTCATTCATCTATGGCGATGATTTCAAGCCTTTCATGAACCTTACAAAGGGTATTGGAATGGATAAGAAGAGTACTGTTGAAGGTGTTCACGTAAACAATTTCTTTGCAACATATTCACTTGGACCATTCCTTGTAGTAAATCCGCTTTTTGCAAAATACATTCTTAAACTTATGGATATTGATACTCCTCTTCTTTTTGAAAAAGAAGCAGTTGAAGCATATGAAGTAAGACTTGATGAATTAAAGAATGGTATCAGAAAGGAGGCTAAATAATGAAATTACGTTATTATATCGCACTTCTTCTTGCAAAGATGTCTGTTATCGCTTTAAAAATCACAAAGCATAACGGAACAAATTTCCCAGGTGCTGTTGCTGTAAAAATCTGTCCACAGTTCCTTCAGTATGCTGATAAACCAAAGAGAATTATCGGTGTTACAGGTACAAACGGAAAGACAACATCAACAAACCTTATCTGTGATGTACTCGAACAGGCAGGTCTTAAGGTTTTATCAAACCGTGCTGGTTCGAACCTCAATTCAGGTATTTCAACATCCCTTATAAATGGTATGAACATTTTCGGAAAACAGAAGTATGAAACTGCTGTTTTCGAAATGGATGAAAGATCAGCTCTTAAGCTTTATCCATATCTTAAGCCTGATTATCTTATCGTTACAAACCTTGCCCGTGACTCCATTGGAAGAAATGCACATCCTGAATATATCTTCAACTTCTTAAACAACGCTTTAAAGATTGTTGAAGACAAGACAACTCTTATTCTCAATTCAGATGACCCGGTAAGTTCAAACCTTGGAAAGGGTAACAAGAGAATCTTCATGGGAATGGCTGACTGCAATGCCAATCCATTTGTTAACTCATCACCTGATGTATCATACTGTCCAGACTGTGGTGGTAAAATCCGTTACAATTACAGATTCTACAGAAGCATTGGTAATTTCTACTGTGAGGACTGTTCATACAGCACTCCTGAAGCAAAGTATTTTGCAGAAGATGTAGACCTTAAAGGCGGTAAGTTTACAGTTAAGGAAGGAGACTCAAGAACTGAATTCCCACTTCTTTCAAATACAGTTTTCAATGCGCTTAATGAACTTGCACTTATCGGTCTTTTAAGAGAGCTTGGATTCGAAAATGAAAAGATTTTCGACCTTCTTTCAAATGTAAAGATTACTGATACAAGAAGAGAAAGTGCCGTTGAATATAACGGTGTACAGTACTGCGTATATGCAGCAAAAGGACAGCTTGCTTCATCAAGCTCCACAATTTTTGAATTCATGGCTAAAGAAGAATCCGTAAAGGATCTTGTTCTCTGCATGGACGAAGAAACAAGTGGTACACATCCTGACGAAACACTTACATGGATGTATGAAGCAGATTATGAATTCCTGAATCGTGACAACATTCATAAGATTATTGTTTGTGGTCATATGTGCAAGAACACAAAGTTAAGACTTCTTCTTGCAGGTATTCCAGAAGACAAGATTGTAACTGTCTTCAATGAACATGATGCAAAGTATCATGTTTCGAGAGAAGGCATAGAAAAGGTTTACGTACTTAATGAAGTTGACTCTGTAAGACGTGGCTTCAAGGTAAGAGATGAAATCGTAGAATATTTCAAGGGATTAGACAGAAATGAATAATATATTTTATAGGATAAGAGAGGCATTCAGAAGAAATCCGTTTTTCTTCCTGCTTATTGCATATATTGTCTTCAGAGACATAACAAGAACAGGTTCTGTTTTTGAATGGCTTTATCAGAAGGCACTCTATCTTCCGGCAATTGTAATTGGTATTTCATGTCATGAGTTTGCACATGCCTTTGTAGCATTCAAACTTGGTGACCCAACACCTAAACTTCAGGGAAGACTTACACTTGATCCTCTCTATCATTTTGATCCATATGGATTTTTCCTTATCTTCTTTGCAGGATTCGGATGGGGAAGACCTGTAGAAACAAATCCTAGATACTATAAGAACAGGCGTCTTGGTGGAGTACTTGTTTCTCTTGCAGGTGTTACAACAAACTTTATTCTTGCAGTAGTATTTGCTTTCCTCTTCAAGTTACTTGTACGTATTGGAGTAGGTGGAGCAATGGAGATTATTGCAATCATTGTGTATAACACAATGTACCTCAATATAATACTTGGAATATTCAATCTTATTCCATGTCCACCTCTTGATGGATGGAACGTTGTATCATATCTTTTCAACTTCCAGAAGTATGAATGGTGGTATAGAGTAAACAGTTACGGACTCCTTATTCTTATGGTCCTTCTGATATTCAATATTCCAGATTATATTATCGCATTTTTTGGAACAAAGTTTATTTCACTGCTGTTCTAAGTAATAAAAAAGGAGAAAGTTACTTTCTCCTTAATATTTCCTTATATTTGTGAATCTGAGCTGCTTCAAACCCTTGATTTGAATCACGTTCAGCAAATGCTCTGAAAATGGCGCTGTACTCTTCAAAGACTGTTTGCGTATAGTTTTTAGGATAGGGAACACTCAGCATTCCGTAATATGTAATAAAGTCGTAGAGTTTGAGAGTTTTCTCAATCTCTACATTTTTACAGGCATCGTATATTACAAGATTGAAGCCTTTGGTAATGGTTTTGATTTTTTCAAGATCATCCTGAACTGTATAGAACTTCATGAAGTTATATACTTCTTCAAGTACTTTTCTTTCTTCTTTGGTAATTCGTTCAATTGCCCATTTTACGGCCTGTGGATAAAGGAGATATGACAAAACAAAATAGTCTTCAATGTCTTTCTCAGTGACGGTTTTAACGAAACAGCCTCTGTTAGGGATTAGCTCAATCAGGTTTGTACTGATTAATCTGTTGAGTATTTCACGTATCGGTGTTCGTGACAGCTTGTATTTCTCGCTGAGATATTTTTCTGTAAGCCATGTACCAGGACGCAGGTTTCCCGTAAGTATATCAATCATGATACTGTCGGAAATCTTTTCTGTCTGGGATCGCTTGTCAGAATAGTCATTGTTAAGGAAATTAAGTTTAATCATATTGCCTCCAAATTGTATACAATTTTAGCATAGAGGATTCATATAATGCAAGTCGAAGATAAAGAACTAAAAGAAATACTGGATATTCTTGATGAAACATATCCTGATGCACTCTGTGCTCTTAATCATAACAATGTATTTGAACTTCTTGTAGCGGTAACACTTTCTGCACAGACAAAGGATGACTATGTAAATATGGTTACTCCTGAGCTATTCAGAAAGTATGGTACACCAGACAAACTGGCAAATGCTGATATAAAAGAAGTTGAGAAATTAATAAAAAGAATAGGTATGTATCACAACAAGGCAAAAAATATAATTGGTCTTTCAAAAGCTCTTGTTGATAAGTATGATTCTAAGGTTCCATCTACCTATGATGAACTTGTTACACTTCCTGGAGTAGGGAGAAAAACTGCAAATGTAGTACTTGCAGTTGGTTTCGGTGTTCCAAGGATTGCTGTTGATACACATGTATTCAGAGTATCAAACAGAATAGGGATTACAGATGAGAAGGATGTCTTAAAGACTGAACTGAAACTTATGGAAAGAATCCCAAAGGAAAGATGGATAAGAACGCATCACACCCTTATCTTCCACGGAAGAAATATATGTGATGCAAAGAAACCTAAATGTGACATATGTCCATTAGGTGATTTATGTCAAAAAAAATGGAGCTAGTGAAGGGAATCGAACCCCCAACCTGCTCATTACGAATGAGCTGCTCTACCATTGAGCCACACTAGCACTTTAACGTTGCTAGTTTATCACATCAGATAGTCATACACAAGAAAGAAGTAATAACAAATGAGTGAAAACAGAGCAAGACTTAACCTGATTACTGCATTTGCAGTATTTGGTACAGTAAGTATTTTTGTAAAATATATTGATATGCCTTCAAGTATCATATCTCTTGTAAGAGGGATCATCGGAAGCGCATTCATTTTTCTTTATCTATTAATTGTAAAAAAGCATGTTGACTATGAAGGAATAAAGAAAAATCTTCTTAAACTCATGATTAACGGTATACTAATAGGGGCAAACTGGATTCTTCTTTTTGAATCCTACAGCTCTACTACAGTTGCTATAGCGTCTCTCTGCTACTCTTTCCAGCCTGTTCTTCTTACACTGTTTTCTCCATTCTTCTTTAAGGAGAAGCTTACAGCTAAGAAGGTAGTATGTGTACTTGCAGCAATGCTTGGTATGGCATTTGTATCAGGTGTTTTCAATGCAGGAAGCGTTGGAAGCTTTAAGGGAATTGCTCTTGCATTATCATCTGCACTGTTTTACACAATAGTTGTTATTGTAAACAAGTCATATAAAGGGATTGGTTCAACTGAAGCTATGATGTGTATGCTTTTCTTTGCAGGAGTAATTATGATTCCATATAACTTCGTTACATCTGCATATACAGGACTCACACCATCAGCAGTATCAGTTGTGATGTTAATTATTTTAAGCCTTTTCCATACAGGATTCGCATATGTACTGTATTTCACAAGTATGCAGTTCTGCAAGGCTCAGACAATTGCAATTCTCGGATATATTGATCCGATTGTATCAATAATTCTTTCAGTATTCCTTTTAAGAGAACCATTCAATCTCTTTATTGGAATTGGAGCTCTTTTAATCATTGGTTCTATGATAGTATCAGAGCTCAATCTGAAAAAAACAAACTAAAGGAGTTTTTATGAAAGACGCAGTAACTTTTGAATTACTTAAGGAAGACAAAAGAACAAAAGCAAGACGTGGTATTCTTCATACACCTCATGGCGATATTCAGACACCTGTATTCATGCCTGTAGGAACTCAGGCTACAGTAAAGGCTATGAGACCGGAGGAAGTAAAAGAAACAGGTGCTGAAATTATTCTTTCAACTACATATCATCTGTATTTAAGACCAGGGCATGATATTGTAAAAGAGGCCGGTGGACTTCACAAGTTCATGAACTGGGATAGAGCAATCCTTACAGACAGTGGTGGATTTCAGGTATTCAGTCTTGGCCATTTAAGAAAGATAACTGAAGAAGGTGTAAGATTCAGATCTCACCTTGATGGTTCATCTCATATGCTTTCACCTGAAAAGTCTATGGAAATACAGAATGCTCTCGGCTCCGACATTATGATGGCATTCGATGAATGCATTCCTTATCCAGCTGACAGAAGATACACAAAGGACTCTCTTGAAAGAACAACAAGATGGTTAAAGCGATGCAAAGACTATCACAAAGATACAGAAAGACAGTCACTCTTTGGTATCATGCAGGGTGGTATGTATAAGGATCTGAGAAGAGAATCAGCTGAACAGATTGTAGACCTTGACCTTCCAGGATATGCTATTGGAGGACTTTCTGTTGGAGAACCAAAGGACCTTATGCTTGAAATTCTTGATGACTGTGTTGACTATCTTCCAAAGAACAAATCAAGATATATGATGGGCGTTGGAACACCGGATTATCTTCTTGAAGGTGTTGAACGTGGAGTAGATATGTTTGACTGTGTTCTTCCTACAAGAATTGCAAGACATGGTCTTGCTCTTACATCACATGGCAAGGTTAATATCAAAAACAAGCAGTATGAAAGAGATTTCACATCTCTTGACAGTGAATGTACATGCTATACATGCAGAACATATTCAAAGGCATATTTAAGACATTTATATAAATCCGAAGAAATACTTTCATCAATGCTTCTTTCAACTCACAATGTTCACTTCCTTGTAAATCTTATGAAGGATGTAAGAAAGGCACTTGATGAAGACAGATTCCCTGAGTTCAAAAAAGAATTCTATGAAAAATACGGAGAGTACTAGAGAGGATACTGATGTACGTTAGAAAAACAACAATTGAAGATTTGCCTGCAATGCTTGAAATCTATGCTGAAGCAAGGGAGTTTATGAAAAATACAGGTAATCCAACTCAGTGGATTACTTATCCTGAAAAAGAACTTCTGGTATCTGATATTGAGGCTGACAGAAGTTATGTCGTAATTCAGGACCAGGCTGTATGTGGCACCTTTGTATTTACCCTTGGAGAAGATGAAGCGTACAAGGTGATTGAAGGTTCATGGCTTAATGACAGACCATATGGTGTAATTCACAGACTTGCAGGAACAAAAGAAAAGGGTATATTTGACTGCGCAGTTGAATTCTGTCTTTCAAAGGTATGTGACCTTAGGGTTGATACACATAATGACAACAGGGTAATGCAGTCCATTCTCGAAAAGAGAGGATTTACTAAATGTGGAATCATATATCTTAAGGATGATATGAGTGATCATTCACCACGTATTGCATATCAGTATTCGTCATGCAAGGATAAACTTGACTGTGGCGGATGTCTTTACCAGGACCTTTCATACGAAAAGCAGCTTAAGGTTAAGGAAAAAGAAGTTAGAAGAGAACTGGAAAAGAGAAATGTATGTCCTGAAAATTTTGACAGTATTCATGGATGTGATAACATTCTCCACTACAGAAACAAGATGGAATATACATTCGGTAATGTAGTAAAAGACGGTCCTCTTACTCTTGGAATGCATAAAAAGGGTAGTTACATTTCAATTATTACAGTTGATGACTGTATGCTTGTTCATAATGATTTCAATATCATTCTTGATGCAGTTCTTGATTTTGCAAAAGAAAAGGACTATGCATTCTATCATAAAAAGGCGCATACAGGTATCTTGAGAAATCTGATTATCAGACAGGGTATAAGAACTGATGAACTTCTTGTAAATATCGTGACAACTAGCGATGACTTTGCTGAAGACGAATTCAGAGACCTTATTCTTTCCTTAAAACTTGAGAACAAAGTTGTTGGAATATTAAGAACACTGGATGACAATATTGCAGATATGGTCAGATGTGAAGGACTTCATATTCTTTATGGAAGAGACTACTATATGGAAAAGGTGTGCAATCTTGATTTCAAGGTAAGTGCATTCAGTTTCTTCCAGACTAATGTCCCTGCCGTTGAAAAACTTTACATGGATGCAATTTCGCTATTAAGTGATATAGATAACAAGACTGTATTTGACCTTTATTCAGGAACAGGTACTATTTCTCAGATTGTTTCACCACATGCAAAAGAAGTATTCGGTATTGAAATCAATCCTGATGCAGTAAAAACTGCAAAGGAGAACGCAGAACTGAATAATCTTACAAACTGTAATTTTATTTGTGGTGATGTTTTCAAGGAACTTGAAAAACTTGAAGTTAAGCCTGATGTAATAGTTGTAGACCCACCACGTGTTGGTCTTGAACCAAAGGCACTTGAAAAGATTATTTCCTATGGAGTACCTGAAATTGTATATATTTCATGTAATCCAAAGACACTCTGTGAAAATCTTATGGCATTTGAAATGAATGGATACAGAGTGAAATATATGAAACCATATGACAACTTCCCATTTACAAAACATATAGAATCAATCGTGCTTTTGACTAAGAATTAAAAATGAACTTCAGTATTGATTTACTGAAGTTTTTATATGAAAGATATGGTTAATTGTCCTGTGAAAATCGAAAACACCATAGAAAAAGTTCCATCGCTTGAAGCATTCAAAGAAGCAGGCTTTGTAGGCTGTACGAAAGTTTTATAGTAAAGAATTTAGTTGTATATAGATGTTTGGTATAAATATTAAGGAGAAAAAGAATGGAATACATACAGGTTACAAGAGAAAATATTGAGAACGAGCATATCTGCTGTGCAATATCAAATAATAAGGATGTTCAGGTGTCATCAAAGAAAGCATGGATGGATAAATGCTTCGATGATGGACTTACATTTATTAAGAGTGCTGAAAGGGGAAAATGCTTTATAGAGTATATTCCTGCAGAAAATGCATGGGTACCTATCGTTGCGTCTGGATATATGTATATTGACTGTTTTTGGGTTTCAGGTTCTTTTAAAGGACATGGGTATTCAAATGATTTATTAAGCAAGTGCATTGAAGATAGTAAAGCAAAAGGAAAAGTAGGACTTTGTATTTTGTCATCAGCAAAAAAGAAGCCATTCCTTTCTGATCCAAAACATCTTGCATATAAAGGATTTAAGGTTGCTGATGTTTCAGATGCAGGTATAAATCATATGTATTTGCCATTTGATGAAAATGCAGAGATTCCACAGTTTAAAGAATGTGCCAAACACCCGCATATTGATAAAATGGGTTATGTTCTGTATTATACAAATCAGTGTCCTTTTAACGGAAAGTATGTACCAATCCTTGAGAAAACAGCAAGCGATAACGGGATTCCATTTAAGGCAATAAAAGTTGAAAACAAAGAGCAGGCTCAGTCAATTCCTAGTCCTTGCACATCATATGCATTGTTTAAGGATGGAGAGTTCTTAACAAATGAACAGCAGAATGACAAAAAATTCTTAAAGCTTGTGCAGGGTTAAGGAAAGTATAGAGAATTGAAATATTTCATTACAAATTGCATCTCAGAATCCTGTTTTGCTGGGATGGTCTTGCTTACATTATTTAATGAATAATAAGGAATTAGATATTATGGAAGAAATTGAAATTAGATATAGTGATAGAAATACATCGCCTGATGTTATAAATAGTATTCTATCTATTGAAAAGAGCGTATATGAACCAAAGTACTGCGGAACTTTTGAATCTGTAAAGAGCAGATATGATAAGTTCAACGAAATGTTCGTTCTTGCTTATGATAACAATAAGCTGGCGGGTTATCTCTGCTATTTCCCTATATCTGAAAAACTTCATGACGATATTCTGGATACGGATTCACTCCATGATGATGATATTAGTCCCGATGACATAGTACATCTCGATATTCCTGAAGCTGATGCTAATAATAGTGGAGAAAGCAGGAAATATCATTTTTATCTGATCTCTGTAGCAGTCAGCCCTGAATACCATAAGAAGGGTATAGGTAAACTTCTTATGGATGGGCTTTTTGAAAAATTGAGAGAATTTGAAAAAGTAGGAATTTTAACTGACGATATACTTGCATCAACAGTATCAAAAGATGGTGAGAAAACTGTAAAAAAGTATGGATTCAAGAAGAAATCCAATTACCCAGAAGCAACAGGATATCAGGTATATCAGAAGAATGGTCTTGCAATGTATTCAGATGTATATGTAATGATTCCAGTAACAGGTAAGCTTTATGAAAAATATCTGGATACAGATGCAACAGTAGGTAAATACATTCAGCTTATCAATGAGAATTTCAACAATGAGTGCAG
>JAKSSM010000038.1 GCA_024403065.1 Clostridia bacterium
CTTCCATCCGAAAGTTTCGCCAAGAAGAGCAGCTGCGATTTCACCACGTTCCATAGCTGAAACGCAGGCATCCTTTGCAACTGGTGTAAGAGTTACTTCAGTAAGTGGGTCGATTCCAGCTTCAAGAAGAAGTCTGGCTGTGATGTTATAGTCAGAAGCACCAATTCCGTTTGGAACTGAGATTGCCTTACCCTTAAGGTCGTCATATGTCTGGTAAGGGCTGTCAGCAAGAACGTACATAGCCTTGCATCCTGTAAGAAGGTGAGCTCCACCAACGAATGTAAGGTTAACACCGTTTGTTGCTGGTACTGCAGCCTTAGCAATGTGTCCGATAGCGATATCTACCTGCTGAGTTCCGATTGCTTCTACGTCTGATGAACCAAGGAAACCTTCAACTGTAAGACCTTCTTCTGCGAAGAATCCTAAAGCATCAGCAAGGTTAGTTGCAGCTGTGCAGCTGTCTCCTGTCCAATAGTGGAGAGTCTTGCCATAAGCTGGTTCTAACTTCCATGCTTCTTCTGGTGTAAGTGGTGTTGTCTGTGGTTCATCCTTCTTGCCACCGCAAGCTACCATGGAAAATACCATAGCAAGGATGAGTAAAACGATTAATAACTTTTTCATGTTTTCTCCTTTTTATGTATATGTCTAAAAGTTATTGGGCAGAAAGCTCTGCTTTCTGCTTTTCACAATATGTGAACATAAATTATGCGAAATGAAGCATATCAAGTATTTCATTTCTGTATTCAATGAACTTTGGATTGTTTCTGTGACGTGGGTGGTCAATATCAATAGTGATTTCCTTATTGATTCTTCCAGGATGAGCCTCCATAACAAGTACACGGGAGCTCATATATACAGCTTCGTCAATATCATGAGTTACCATGATAACAAGCTGCTTGTTTTCTTTCCACATATCAAGAATCTCATTCTGCATGTTCATTCTTGTAAAGGCATCAAGAGCGCCAAGAGGTTCGTCAAGAAGAAGGATTTCTGGCTTTGAAATAAGGGCACGTGCAAGGGCTACACGCTGAGCCATACCACCTGAAAGCTGTCCTGGATAATCATCCTTGAACTTTTCAAGACCGATTACACTGATCATTCTCTTTATTTCGTCTTCACTTCCCTGAAGTTTACCCTGCATCTTAAGACCATATCTTATGTTGTCTTCAACAGTAAGCCATGGGAAAAGTGTTGGCTTCTGGAATACCATGCCTATTCTAGGACCAGGTTCTGTAACCTTTTCACCATTAAGAAGGATTTCTCCCTGAGTTGGAGGGATAAGTCCTGCTACCATTCTTAAAATTGTGGATTTACCACATCCGGATGTTCCAACAAGGCTTACAAATTCACCTTTATGCATTTCTACATTTACATTGGATACAGCATGTGTTACAGAATCTGTATCTACTCTTGAGAAACTCTTTGAAACATTATTCAAAACAAGTGTTGTATTCTTTTCCATTACTTAGTCACCCCAATCTGCCATCTTAAGAGATAGTTCTTGATCATATCAAGAGCCTTTGTAACAACGCTGAATGTGATACAGATGATGATGATTGCAGCAAACATCTTGTTGTATGCTGCCCATGCAGTTGACCATGTGATGTACCAGCCAAGACCTGCCTTTACACCCATCATTTCAGCAATCATGAGGGATACGCATGCTGAACTCATACCCTGTGTCATACCCTGAAGGATATTAGGCATTGCATGAGGAATAGCTACGCTGAATACAAGCTGTCTTTCTTTTGCACCAAGTGTTCTTGCTACGTCATAGTATGCCCTGTCAACATTTGAGATACCTGTACGTGTTGCAACTGTTACCATGAACCATGTACCAAGTCCAATGATGAAAATGGAACCGCCCTTTAAGGACTTTGCAATAATCATTATAAGTGGAATCCATGTAGCTGTTGGGATGGGTCCAAGAACCTTAAGGATTGGATTAATCCAGTAATTGATCTTTTCGCTGTATCCACAGGCAATACCAGTGATAATACCAAGGGCAACACCTGCAAAGTATCCTGTGAAAAGAAGCTTGATGGATGCAATGGCGCACTTTAAAAGCTGTGCTCTATCGAGAATCATTGCATTTATGATGTCGTTTATCCATGGAATAAATGGATAAAGAAGAATTCCTGTTTTAAGTGTAAGGTAATCAAATACTGCAAAAGCAAGGTGAAGAACGAAAAGGAATGGTGCCTTTCCTGCTACCTTTATGAATCCCTGACGGTTACCTTTCTGGTACTGGATTCTTGTAATTATCCATCTGATACAGTAGATAACTACAGGAACAATGAGAAAGATTATGTATCTTTCAGGGTGCTGATTACCGTATTTGTTTGGGACAAGCACATATTCAAGAATTGATACTGCAAGTCCTAAGATTGGGAGAAGAGATTTAAGTATGAAAAAAATTTCACCCTTCTTACCCAGTTTTGCCTGCTCCATTTCCCAGAGCTGGTCTTTTGTGAGACTGGAAAGATCTCCAGTATTATTACCGATCTTGTTAGCCAATTTGTGTACTCCTATATTTTTTGCGCAAATGAATAATTTTATACACATCATTATCCACATACCATTATATCAATAGAAAATCGCATTGTAAAATTGTTTACTTTTATGTACTTTTCAAATGCCATTGAAGAAAATAGCAAAAAATCGCCAATTTATTGCCACAAAGAATGTGCTTCAGTTCAAATATATAGAAATGCTATATATGTTTTCAGTTTCATTCATTCAGAAAATATATGGTATAAATATGCAATAAAAAACCAGCACACGAATATCTATTCATCTGCTGGTATCTGTTTTTTCTATTTTGCCAGTTCCTGGATTTTTCTCAGTCTGTTGTTTACACCAGATTTTGAGAGCTTTGGATTACACAGTTCACCCAGTGCCTCAATTGAGATAAGGGGGTTATCCATCCTGAGTTTTGCTATCTCATATAGAGAGTATGGGAGGTTACTAAGTCCTATCTTCTCATCCACTATCCTGATTGCTCTTAACTGTTTTTCAATCGCTTCAATCATACGGTCGTTATTGGCCATGTCGCAGTTCAGGGTGTGTGATGCCTTGTTCTTCATGCTTTTAAGAATTCGAATATTCTGGATTTCAAGATATTTTGTATTGGCTCCCATAAGAGCAAGAGTATCCTGTACATAATCAGCCTTTTTCATATATACGACATACTTTTTCCCACGTTCCTGAATTTTACAGTCCAGGTCAACGAAGCTTCCTATAAGCTTCTTAAGGTCCTTCGCAAGGTCGGAAGTACTTACAACAAACTCCAGGTCATATCCTTTTGCAGGATCAATTACAGTGCCTGATGCAAGAAACATCCCTCTTAAGTATGCTTTCTTGCAGCATTTGTTCTTTACAATTCCCTGATATATACCATCTGTGAAATAGTTACTTCCCTCTTTTACAAGAAGGATTCCACATTCTCTTAAAATCTGTTCACTCTTGTTGTCAGGATTGATATTTATGATGTATGAAATATTCTTTTCTTTTTTATCTTTCTTTACAGAGTATCCTTCACCATATTCAAGATTTGTTTCAATATCAAAATAGTCCTGCATGAGCTTCTTGTAGTGACGTGCTACTGCAGGGTTCTCTGTCTGAAGTCTTATTTTAAACTTTCCAAAACCAGCAAGCATTATGCTTCCTGCAACTCTAATGAAACCTGCAATTTCCGCCAGTGTACAGCACTTCTTTTCAGGTTCAACTCTTGAAAGTTCATTTTTTGTATCCTGTGCAAATGACATAAACACCAACCTCCGTGTAAATGTATTATACATTACTGAAATCCAAAAGAAAACAAAAAAATATATGGCAGCAGATGCTGCCATATATATAAAATTAAATATTAATCCACATCGTATCTTGCAAGGATAGCTGCAGGTCTCTTTCTCATTGTAAAGTATACAGGAAGAAGTCCCACAACTGCATTGAAGATAAATACGAAGAGTATTGATGCAATGAGGAGAGGTACAGGCATATAGAATGTGGATGCCAGGTATGAAATACTTGTTGTAATATATCCTTCAACCCTGTACATGATATACATTGCAGGAAGTGTTGTAAGGATTGAAATTGCAACAATTTCTCCAAGGAACATCTTGTAGATATCTCTCTTCTTTGTACCGATTGCTCTTAAGATACCAACTTCCTTGATTCTTGAAAGGAAGGATGATCTAATAATCAGGTAGATTTCAACAAGTGAAATGAGGATGAAGATAAGGCCAAGAAGTGCAGTTTCCTTTACCATTGCTTCTCTTCCATCATCATAGTTTTCTCTGCTTCTTTTGAATGTATCGTATGCAATATATCCGTTCTGATCAACAAGATATGAAAGAACTTCATCCTTGTTTCCATCACAGTAGAGTACATAGCTTTCTGCAGCCTTCATAGTCTGAATCTTGATTGTATTTTCAGTTACATATCTTCCGTTAAGGTTGCTGTTCTTGTAGAAGCCTGATACCTTGAGCTTTATTCCATCAACCTTCATATCAGTTTCTTTTCCAAGCTTGTAGAGTGATGACATGCTTTCTGGGAGAAGTACTTCAAAATCATTTACAGGAAGCTTGCTGTTCTTTGTAAGGCTGAACTGATCCTTATAGAGCATATAGTCAGTAAGCTGAACGTCATCTCCTTCATCGCCAATAGCTTTAACATCATAGTACACAGGACCCTCCCATCCCCACTCATTTCCGCCAGCTGAGAATCTCATGAGATTGAGCATTTCAGACTTAAAAGCATAGATTGATGGGTTACCAGTATCCACAATACCTACAACTGTATATTCAGGAAGTTTGTCACGGTTGTTGTTCATGAAAAGTGTTCTTCCTAAGATTTCTTCATAGGTATCAACACCTGCCATGATCATTTCGTTGCTTGAAAGAACTTTCTTTCCAAGGCTTAAATCAATCATGATTTCCTTCTCGTTTTCAGGAAGTCTTCCGTATACTGCTTCAGTACCTTCAATTGTTTCGAGGGCTGCAAGTGAACCACGGATATTGAATTCAGCCCACTGTGTCTGATAGTAGTCATCTGCCTTAAGCTTAAGTGTAATCATACCATCGTTTGGAAGGATGTATGATGCTCCACTCTCTTCTTCAAGCCTTGTTATTTCATCAGCAGACAGAAACTTCTTTTCAAGCATTACATAGTTTCTGTTGTATTCAATGAAGTCGCTGTCAACAACATGATAGATTGCAGCAACACGGCCAACAGAATATACAACGAATATTCCTGCAAAAAGGAAACCTGCAAGAAGAATCTTCTTAAGTACGCTGAAACCGAATACTTTCCTGAATCCCTGAATGAGTGCAGTAACAGGATTGTAGATTGAAGAGTATCTTCTCTTCAGATTCTGGTTTCCTACAGCGGACATGTCATAGTCATATTCTTCCACATTGTCAAGAACGATTTCCTTCTTGAAATCATCTACCATTTCAATGGATGAATGATCATCTACAACTTCAATATTTCCGCCACGGTTGGACTTGATATAGATATTTCCGTTCTTTACTACAAGAGAAATATCCATCTTTTCATCTCTATCGGAATATACCTTTACAGTACCGCCTGCAGTAGTAAGGGTATCTTCCTTTTCGAATTCCTTGAGATAGAATACGTTTCCGATTTCATAGTCAAGGGCTTCTGTGCTTGTATTTTCGTAGTCAGCTTTTACCTTGCCGTCAACAAGTTCAATGATACGTGATGCATAGAACTTTGCAAGTGGTCTTTCGTGAGTTACAAGGATTACAAGTCTGTCCTTTGAAATCTTCTTGATGATGTTCATGATTTCAACGGAGTTTCTTGAGTCAAGGTTTCCTGTAGGTTCATCGGCTAAGATGATATCAGGATTCTTTACAAGAGCTCTTGCAATACCAACTCTCTGTCTTTCACCACCGGATAAAGTAGAAGCTGGTCTATATCTGTATCTTAAGATTCCAACCTTGTCAAGTACGTATTCTACTCTTTCCTTTACTTCCTTCTTATCCTTGATACCTACAAGTTTAAGCGCAAGAGCAACGTTATCAAATACGGTCATATCGTCCATGAGCTTATAGTCCTGGAAGATATATCCTACGTTAAGGTTTCTTATCTTATCTACCTTTGGAGAGAATCTTGATGAGATTTTCTTTCCGTTGATATAGATCTTTCCTTTTCTGATTTTGTCGAGACCACCAATTGCATTAAGCATTGTAGTCTTACCGCAGCCTGATTCACCTAAAAGTGCAACAAGACCTGAATCTGGAAGTGAGAGGGAAACATCGTTTATAACATGGATTTCATTACGCTTTCCCCTGTTGAAATATTTGTGGACATTCTTAATTTCAATCATTTCTCTACACCTCCTCCTTTATTGTCTTTATCGTTGAATTTGTAAAGAGCTTTCTTGAGTATCTTAAACTGATAAGTACTGCAATAACTGCAAGAATTACATAAACAATGATATATGAGTTAAGGTCAAAGTACTGAAGAACATTTGAAATGAGCTGCTGTTCAGGGAAGTAGATTGAACCAAGGTATACGAGTCCTACTGTAAGGCCATAGGCAATTGTTGCATCAAGCACAAGTTCTATCATGAGAAGTACACGTGATACTCCAACATTGGCACCAAGCATACGGATAGTTGAGTAGTATACATTTCTTGACTTCAGGATGATTCTGATTACGAAGTATCCTACAAATACAAGTACTACTGCAGCAAATGCTGTCATGAAGTTGGAGACGAGTCTAAGAAGTGCTGCTGACTCATCCTTGTATCTAGCATCCTTAAGAACAAGAGTCTTGTATCCCATTTCTTCAAGTTTTGCTGCTGTTTCATTTACAGTATGAGCATCCTTTACAAATACAGATGCCTGGTAGGAATCCTTGTCAAAGAGTGACATGTAGTCATCAGGATTTACGAAAATGAAACCGTTGTACCATGCAGTGCTTTCTCCCTTTGGGATAGACATATAGTTTGTGATTTCCTTTTCTCTGTATGCCTTTACAATCTTTAAGTCCTTCTGTTCTGTGAAGTACTTGTTTACAGCCTTGATGGAAAGAGTCTTTCCTACTGCCTTGTATGTCTTTTCAACATACCAGTTCAATTCTTCTGGAACTACTGCTTCACCTGGCTTTACCTTCTTTGATACCTGGATATGCCACTGTGGATACATGTCAGTATGTTCTTCTCCAAGGAAGATACATGATGTTGTACTTCTGTCGATATTTGTATCAAGGAGAATCTCCTTAAGCATTTCATCAGAAACATATAAAAGGTTGCTGTAGCTTGTCAAAAGTGGGTTTTCACTGGCATCAACATAGCATACACCAGTTACATAGTATGGACTTTCCATATCCTGACCATAGTTCTTGAATCTGAAGAATGGCTTTTCAAGATAGTCTTCTGGTTCATACCACATATATCCTTCTCTGTCAGTTACAAGAAGAACTTCATTCTCTGCTTCAGGATATCTTCCGCATTCAAGCTTAAGATCCTTTGGCATATCACTGAAACCTGAAACGTAGCCATAGAGGTCAATTTCATAGTTTTCTGTAGCCATGGAAACACGACCTTCAACAAGAAGATCCTGTTCTACTACCTGCCAGATATTGTCAAGGTTTCTGATCTCATCAAAGTCTTCCTTTGTGAACTGCACTGCAGTGTTATCTTCCAGCTTTTTAATTACAATTCTGTTCTCAGATGCATTGTCAAAGTACCAGTTCCAGCCTGAAATTTCAGCCTGATAGATGGAGGCTCTTAAAGAAGCATACTGAGAGATGAGCGCTGCTGAAATGAAGAGGAATACAAGAATAAGGAGCATGAATTTAACAGGAATATTGAATGTATTTCTGATTCCAAGTCTTAAGCGGTTAAAGAATCTGAGATTCTTTACCTTCTTTTCCTTTACTTCCTCAATTATTTCCTTTTCATCTTTCTTTTCTTCTTCTGTTTCAGAAGGAGCTGCATTCTGTCTTACCTGATAGTCTTCAATGACCTTTCCGTCATGCATTGTGATTCTTCTTGTAATGTAGTCTGCAACCTGTTCATAGTTGTGAGTAACAACAATTACAAGCTTTTCCTTTGAAATCTCTGAAAGAATTCTGAAAACATCATTTGCAGATTCTGAGTCAAGGTTTCCTGTAGGTTCGTCTGCGATGATTATTGGAGTATCCTTTGCAAGGGCTCTTGCAATAGCTACTCTCTGCTTCTGACCACCAGAAAGCTTTGATGCCTTTGTTCTTCTGTATTCGTAGAGTCCTACTTTTTCAATGAGCTCAAGAGCACGCTTTTTTGCATCCTTTCTCTTCATTCCTGCAAGGAGCAGCACAAGTTCAACATTCTGATAAACTGTATAGCTGTTTACAAGATTGAATGACTGGAAAATGTTTCCGATATATTTACGTCTGTATTCTTCAAAATCTTTTTCTGTAAAGTGAGATGTTTCATTTCCATCCACATACATTTCACCCTCTTCATAAGTATCAAGTCCTGATATTACATTGAGAAGTGTAGACTTTCCTGAACCAGACTCACCAGTGATTGCGACAAATTCGCCCATATCAAAGTTAAGGTTTACTTTCGTAAAACCTGATGCAATTACACCTTTAGTGTAATAGAACTTAGATACGTTACTAAGTCTTATCATGCTAGAAATTTCCCCTTTCTTTCTTTTCTTAAGTATCTTTTCAATTATACCATAAGCGGTATATATTTTAAACCCTATAAGTATATAGCAGTAATCTACCCTTACAGGTTACAAGCCTTCTTAAAATATTATATATCCCAGTATATATAACCTCCAGTTAAGATTTCATTAAGTTTCCACAAGTATAAAAAATGACTCCTGCACATAATCAGGAATCATTTCATAGACATTATTGTCAGATGTGGCCTTAAGTACCCGGCTAAATCATCCATACCGGAACAATATAGTTATTTCGATCTATTGCGCCAAGAGATGGTTTCATACAGACAATTGCACCACTGCGACGTGGAACACCGCCCTTATCTAAAACACCCAACACCCTAGTTAATTCAAAACCAGGATTAGAACTCTTTTTTATCTCGATTGGGTTTAAGATGCCATCGTGCTCCAGTACAATATCAATTTCTTTTGCGTCTTTATCTCTGTAATAGTACATGTATGGTTCAATACCAGAATTAAGATAACTCTTTGTGATTTCAGAAACTACGTAGTTTTCAAAAACTGCACCATTCATTGCCCCACTTTCCAGTATCTCGGCATTGCTCCACTTTGTGAGATAGCACACAAGTCCCGTATCGTAAAAATACAGTTTAGGAGTTTTAACAAGGCGTTTCAGCATATTATTGGAATAAGGATGCAGATAAAAAATGATACCTAATGTTTCAAGAATCTGCAGCCAGGATTTTGCCTGAGCCTGTGTTATTTCAGCATCCTGGGCAATATCAGCCACATTTAGCATACATGAGCATCTTGCTGCCACTGCAGTAATAAAGCGAAAGAACTTGAGTGAATCTATAGAATCAGAAAGTTCACGAACATCACGCTCAATATATGTACTAAGATAACTGCTGTAGAAAATCTGACGATTTGAATTCTTGCCACTTATTATAGCAGGCATGGAGCCACGAAAGATGCGCTCAAAAACTGCAGGTGTATCAAGTTCTGCTCTACCTGCTTTTCTCTGAGAAAGTTTCTCATAGTCTACTACAAAAGGAGACTCGTCTGCACCATCAATCTCAGCCTGAGACAATGCATTCATTGATAGTACAGCTACACGTCCAGCAAGAGATTCCTGTACACCTTTCATAAGCTTGAAAATCTGAGAACCTGTCAGCCAGAAAGCTCCAGGCTCATGGTATTTGTCTGCATAGATTTTTATATATGTAAACAGCTCCGGTGCATACTGGACTTCGTCGATTAGAACAGGTGGCTTGTGAATCTGAAGAAACATTTCAGGATCATTTTTTGCAAGGGCTCTCTCGTTAAGGTCATCCAGCGAAACATATCCTCTATCAGTTCCCTCCATAAGTTTCTGAAGCATTGTAGTTTTTCCTACCTGTCTAGGGCCTGTAACAAGTACTACAGGGTATTCATTTGTAACTTCCAGAACAACCTTTTCAAGGCTGCGTGAAATATATTTCATAGCTACTCCTTTTTCGGCTAATTTTACGTATGACATAATATTAGCCGATTTTTAGTGGAAATTCAAGCAGTTTTTCGGCTATTTTTATGTTTGAAGTAAAAATAGCCGAAATATTGCATATTTTTGCTGCCAAGAAACAAAAAAAGAGAGCTGATTTCTCAGCTCTCATATGTACAGTTTGTTTTATTACTTAAGTGGAGCAAGTCCAAGGATTTCTCTAGCTTCAGCTGGAGTAGCTACTTCTCTGTTCATGAGCTTAGCCATCTGAACTACTCTTTCAACCATTTCTCCGTTTGACTTAGCAAGAACGCCCTTTGACATGTAAACGTTGTCTTCGAATCCAACTCTTACGTGTCCGCCCATAGCGATTGTGCAAGCTACGATATCCCAGCAAGTCTTACCGATACCTGTTGCAGTCCAAGTTGAACCAGCAGGAATTGATGTTGCCATGTATACGAGGTCTCTTGGTGTAGCTGTCATCTGAACGCCAAGTACGAAGTCGAAGTGGATAGGTGACTTAATGTAACCCTTCTTAGCAGCCTTTAAAGCGATGTCGATCATACCCTTGTCGAATACTTCGCATTCTGGCTTGATTCCTCTTTCGATCATGATCTTACCGAAGTTGTAGATTGTGTTGTCTGTATTGATGAAGATTTCGTCTCCACCGAAGTTGCAAGTACCACAGTCAAGTGTTGCCATTTCTGGTGTAGGAACGATTTCTGTTGACTGTAATCTTTCAAGGTCAGTCATACCTACTGCTCCACCTGTTGAAGGCTGACTAATAACATCTGGGCAAACCTTTCTGATAGCATCAACACATTCCTGGAATCTTGCCTTTGACTGAGTTGGAGTACCATCATCTTCTCTTACGTGAAGGTGAATAAGAGCAGCACCAGCATCATAAGCTGACTTAGCTTCTCTAACGATTTCTTCTACTGTGTAAGGAACTGCAGGGTTGTTTTCCTTTGTTACTTCTGCACCACAGATGCAGCAACTGATAATTAATTTTTCCATTTTTATCTCCTTTGAATAAAACTTATAAAGTACTAAAATTTATGCAAGATATAGTATATCATTTTAAATCACGATGTTCAAGTGTTGTGATAATACCTTCATTCGAAAACTTTTCATTCATAATGTTGGCAAGAGTAACAGATCTGTGCTGTCCGCCAGTACAACCGAATGCGATTGTAAGGGAGTATTTACCCTCTCTTATATATGAATCAATTATTTCATCCACAAGGTCATAGAACTTTGGAATAAACTTCTTTGTAATATCCTGACTTAAAACATAGTCCTGAACTTCACTGTCGTTCCCAGTCTTCTTCTTGAGTTCCTCCACATAATATGGGTTTGGAATGAAACGTGAGTCTATAATCCAGTCAGCTTCAATAGGAACACCGTTTTTGAAACCGAAGCTCATGAAGTTCAACGTAAATGTCTTACGAAGTTTTTCCTCCTTCATAAAGAAGTTTTCAAGTTCTGTATAGAGCTTTGCATTGCGGAATCTTGATGTATCTATTATGAGGTCAGCATGCTTCTTTAGTGGCTCAAAGAGTTCAATTTCCTGATCTATTGCATCCACAAGTGAAATACCATTTACTGATAAGGGATGAAGACGTCTTACTTCATCGAATCGTCTTATAATCACCTGCTTGCTGGCATAAAGATATACAACCTTAAGGGTAATATCTGCTGCAGCCTTTAAGGATGCTATTGTTTCCTCAAAGTCAGAGAAGAAACTTCCTCCTCTTGGGTCAACTACAAAGCATGCCTTTTCAATAGGTGTTTCGATTCTTTTTGACAGTTCAATAAATTCACCAATAAGAGCTGGTGGCATATTATCTACTGAATAGTAGCCCCTGTCTTCAAACCATCCTTTTGCTTTTGTCTTTCCAGCACCGGAAAGACCAGTAAGAATTACAACTTCCATTTCTATTTTCTCTCCAGATTGTCAATTCGTTCAAGATCTATTCCAGCATCAAGTGCAATCTCAAGTGCCTTGGTGACCTCACCTACATCTTCTGCTCTATGAGCATCAGAACTTAAAACAAATCTCACGTCTTCTCTTGCTGCAATCTTTAGTTCTTCGACATTAAGATGACTGTGATGGCTGTTTATTTCCATCATAACACCTTTCTTTGCACATGCCTTTGATATGTCAACTACATCAAATGGGCCTTTGTCACCTACGTGTGTCACTATATCAATTCTGTTATTCTCAATTGCATTAAGCATCATCTCTGTATTCGATACAAGAAGCTTTGAGAAATCAGCCTGGAATACTCCTTCCTCATACTCTTTGTACTTAAGTCCATTTTTAT
>JAKSSM010000039.1 GCA_024403065.1 Clostridia bacterium
TCTGTATATTCATAGGAAACAGTATAGTGATTTCGTGCATAGTAGAGATTTATTGCAAGACCTTCTTCAGTTACTGTGATACCTGAATCACTGATACTGCTGTCAAATGTAAAGCCGGTGAATGATGAAATTAGTTCATCATTTGCTGCGTCAATTACAGTGTTTATAACGGCCTGTGATGTTACAGTTTTTGATGGTTCATGATATTCCTCATCAAGTCCCATAAGATAGTAGTTTACGCTGTAGCTGTAGATTGTGTTACTCCAGTTTGCAATAAGTACTTCATCAATATCTTCTACAAAGGAGTCGCAGTCTGTATAGATCTTTCCTGATTCCTTTGCAGTCCACTGTGTGAATCCGTAGCCAGTCTTTACATATGCATTTTCAGGAAGTCCCTTAATTTCATAGCCTTTTACCTTGAGGAGAACTGGCATTTCACCTGTACCACCGTTTGGAGCAAAGCTTACTTCTGATACCTTAACTCCATCAGATACTGTAACATTTCCACTTTCATCCTTTACAAAGAGGAAATATGTTCCAGCTTCACTGACAGTAAATTCACATGTAGCTGAAAGGCTGTTTTCTGCTTCTATCCAAATTTCTGGTTCTTCAGGTTCACTTCCATCAGTCCTTACAAGTGCATAGGCTGAGAGATCTGATGTATCAGTCATGAATGCATCAAGAGTGATTTCTTCCATATTGTCTTCATAACCTGAAAGGTAGTATGAATCAAAGGAAAGAATGCCTTCTGGCTTTTCGTTTTCTGCTGATGCAAATACTACAAATGTGTCTTCCTTAAGAAGCCCTGATGAAAGAGTTACAGTTGTATCAGTAAGGGAAGCATCTTTAATGCTTAATCCCTTTTCACTGTTCATATATGAAACAGTCCATACAGTGTTGCCTGCTTCATAGCCAGCCTTTATTCCTGCCTTTATATCAGCAGTTTCACCAGCAAGCATAACAAGAGCTGTGCCACTTCAGATTGTGACATTTTCAGTTCCAGTTCCTGCTGAAACAGAAACATTTGCTGTATAGAGAAGTGCTGTTGCACGTGAGTTTACGCTTGCAATATAGTTTGTGCTTTCAACCGGTACAGCCTTAACCTGTACATAGTATCCAGTAGTTCCGTTTTCTTCTGAATCCTTTCTGATTACGCATGAAAGGTCGAAAGCAGTAGATAAAGTCTGGAAGCAGTCACTTGCATCTGATGCCTTTACCATTTCTCCATCAGCTCTATAGAGTGAAATCTCATAGGATACCATGAGTCCCGGACGGGATACAGCTATAAATGTAACTTCACCAGGCTTAACCGGATTCCACTTTACGTTTCCAGGTGCAACAAGGTTTGCTCCTGTTATCTCAAGTGTGCCTTCTGAAAGAACAATCTCATAGTTTTCAGGGTTTACTGAAGAGAAGAATTCGTACTTTATCTCATTTTTTACAGGTTCAGCAGTAACTTCAGTTACTGTTGTATTTGAGTAGATTGTCTTGTATCCTTCGCCAGCTGCAAATCCATCGGATTCGTAGCTGATACCATCAACTATGGCAGTATCAGTTTCTGTTACAGTTGGAAGTGAATGTGCACTTCCATCATATGTCCAGCTGTTGCTTCCTGATGCAAAGATTACTGTTCTCTTTCCTACAGTGAAATTTCCATTGGTAAGGGAAACAGATTCAAGGTAGTTGCTGTCACCAGAGTATTCACCCTTTACTTCATATTTCCCTGCAGAAAGTGTCTTTGCTGTTTCAGGATTGAAGTTAAGCCATGTTTCGCTTCCTTCTTTTCTTGCATAGATCTTAAGGCTTCCACCTTCAGGTGCAACTGAAAGAGGATTTCCATCTGTACCCATATACGAATAGACTTCGCTTTCAGGAGATTCGCCATAAAGGTAGTCATGCACCATACAGATAATATCAACAGGAGCCTTAGCTATTCTGAATTCCTTTTCTACTGTTCCGTTATAGTCTCCTTTAAGAGTTACAGTTACCTTTGCATGGTCTCCAGCAAAGAGATTATCTGAGTATTCTACTGTATATTCATCCTTCTGAAGTACTCTATTTAGATTTGTATCTGTTACAGTTACTTCAGGTGTCTTTTCTGTTCCATCAAAGACAGTCTCATCATATGAAAGGCTGAGCTCAATTCCAGCCATATTTTCTGATGGAATAACATTGAGATTTTCAGTTTCAAGATATGTAAACGAATAGTTATTTCCTTCAAATTTTTCTGGAATCATTCTGTAGACTCCGCAAGGTGAACCCTTTACATATGAAGTACTTACTGTTCCCACTGTAATTTCTTCAGCGTCCTTTTCAAGAAGTCCATCATGGAAATCAAAGTCCGAAATGTTTAATGTCTCAGGAATACTTTCACCAAAATGAACTGTCATTTCCTTTACAGAAACACTGACTTCCTTCTTCCAAATATCAATTTCTATGCTGCCTGTTTCAGGATCAGCTGAAAGTGTGATAGTTTCGTTTCCTGGAAGTGATATAACCACATCACAAGTATAGTGGAGGGCTCCTGATGTGGCATCAGTCACTTCCAATACATTTCCATTTTCAGGAGAAATTATGCCATTTTCTATTGTGCGCCATACATAGTTTACGCTGACTTCAGGGTCATCAAGGGATACTCCCTTTACTTCAGGTTCAGCAGTAAGGATAACCGGAAGTCCGTCGTATTCCTTTGCTGTTTCACCCTCTGCAGTAATCTTTACAGTACCATTTCCCTTTTCCCAATATGCATAGAGATATACTGTCTTTCCGAAGTATGGGCTTTCCTTTGATATTGTGAAACTCTCACCTGAAATGAGTGTTCCATCAGTACCATTATCATAATAGCCTGTAAAGAGATAGCCGATACGAGCTGGAAGGGCAACTTCAATATCGGCCTCTCCATAGAAATACTCAGTCTTTTCGCCTTCTGGAATACCATCGGCATAAAGACCATAGTACTTCAGTACAGTAACATAAACCGGAGTTTCCGATTTTGTGATTAGTCCTGCTCCATCCCTGATATACAGGTTGTATGCTCCACCTTCCTTCACCTCCATTGAAAGTGAAATACTGCCTGGTGCAGGATTTTCAATATCTATGAAATCAACATCTTTTACATCATCCTTACAAGAAAATGCGTACGCAAAAACGCCTGTGTCGGAGTCGCTCACTTTTGCAGCAAGAGTGTTATTCTCACTGTCATAAGTGAATTCTTCAATCACAGGATAGTTTGTATCTCTATATGAATATATATTACTGAAGGTCTCGTCACCATCAGTGTAGTGTTCGTTCTGAGCTGAAAGGAACTGAACGGAGAATCTGTAGTCTCCGAATCCGTTTTCCTCAATTGTACTTCTTAATGAATACTGAAGTACTGATGTTTCACTGCTCCATACAGGAGTAGTATTTCCATCCTTGTATAAGGCAATCCTGATATTGGAAGAAACAGCATTAGGAAGATACTCTCCCCCTGTTTCTGTCTTTACAGGTCTTACGTATGTCGCAATATTTGTATCCCCGTCACTCCATTTTACTGTTTCAGGTTTTCCAATTTTACTCTTTGATACTGTAAGCATAAAGCTGTCATCAAAGGATTCAACTGACTGACTGTCAGTGTAACCGATATAGTAGGAGCCTGGGAGCCCCATGAGCCATGGCGATCCGTTTTCAAATTCGTTCCAGTCGCAGTCATCAGAGTAGTCTGATACCTTTACATAGGAAAAACTGAAACCGTTTCCTTTACCAAAAGTAACATTGTCACCGAAGTGAACTTCCTTTTCATATTTTCCAGTTTCTTCATTAAATGTAAATGGTGCTCCATTTACTGTAAGAACTGAGTCTGATGTTTCCTGACTGTCATATGCAAAGGCATATGAAACAGGATAAATTGCACTTGTTGCAATCATTGCAACAGAAAGTACAAGGCTTAAAAGTCTTTCAAATACTGTTTTACGCGTAGTCATAATATTCCCTTCCTCTAAATATAACTATACATAGTGGAGTATACCACAATAAAAGCATAAGAAAAGGAATACCAGTGCATGTATACTGTATTTTTTATACGACAAAACCCCAATCTGCATTTTTCAATACTCAATCGGGTCCATAAAAATTACCATATTAAAAAATCTGGATCGTTTTTTCTTCAAGGATAATGCTAGAATGCCATGTATAAACTGTGGGGAAGGACCACAGATTATGCATTAATTGGCAATAAAAAAGCATTTACCGAGAAAATGTTCCTCAATAAATGCGGTCAACCAATCATACAAGAAAACTTGCTTAGACGTTAAACTTTGCGTCGCCGGCTTTCACCGGTTTTGCCCTTTAGATATCTTGAATTTTATTAGATTACACCTAAATTATATCCATCCCTATCCCCTTTGTCAACTATAAAAAAGCACCTCATTTTATAGAGGTGCTCACGGAAGATTAACTATTTATACAGTTTTTCTACAAGAGTTTTCCCCCAGAGTTCTGCTTCTTCTTTTATTGGAGAATGAGCAGATTCATGGAATGGTACATACTCCTTGTATGGTGCTTCCAGTTCATCAAACCATGCTTTTGCAAGTACAGTTGGAGTATTCTGGTCATGGTCACCCTGAAAAAGATAAACAGGGACATCAAGTTTCTTTACATTTTTATCAAATTCAAGGGATACAACCTGAGGCCAGAGTTTTTTCAAGCAAAGGAACGTTCCCATATAGTATCTGTAAAGGTGAGTAAAGTAGTTGTATTCGCCCGAAGAGAGGACCGGAACAAGAACGGACTTGAAAATGTTCTCCTTTTCCTTATATGAGCCTCCTCCGAACTTTGTCATATAGTTTCTCTGAACCATAAGAGCGTCAAGGCCTCCAGCATATAGACCGTTTACCGGTTCGCCAATACCCAAAAGATCCTTCAATGCTTTTTTATCATCGTGTTCTTTTGCATAGTTCACAACAAAATCATATGACATCTTTTCGTTAAGAGGTCCATTTATGAACTGTCCCATACCTACATATGCACTAATCGTTTCAGGGTACTTCTGAAGATAGCATACTCCAAGAATCGAACCCCATGAATGGCCAACAAAGGCAATCTTTTCTTTTCCGAACCGTTTCTTAAGATAGAGTACAACATCATGCATATCTTCAACCATTTCCGAAATTGTGATATCTTTGTCCTTGTTTCTGTTTCTATAGTTCTTTCCAGCCATTCTCTGATCCCAGCACACCATCACACAGTGATCCGCAAGATATTCTGATTGCTTTGGCATCACCCAGCTTCTGTCACATACTCCAGGTCCTCCATGAACAAAAAGAAGAACCTCGTCATCAGGTACATTAGACCTTATATGTATGTGCTGTCTGTCACCATTAACATCAATATACAGTTTTTCATCCAGTCTGTATGTCATAATCTGTCCTCCCCCAAAAAAATTCAGTACATTTACCTGTATTATATCCCTCCATATGTTCTCATCGCAATAGCATTCAGCTATTGCAGCAGACAAAAACCCTGCATTGCTGCGGGGTCATATATCTAGTAAAGCTTTGCACCAGCTGGGATGTGTCTGTCAAGCTGAATAAGATGAAGCTTTTCATCTTCTCCTTCATTATGAATAAGTGAAAGGAGCATTCCGCATGATTCTATTCCCATCATCTTTCTTGGTGGAAGGTTTGTAATTGCAAGGAGTGTCTTTCCAACAAGTGTTTCTGGTTCGTAGAATGGGTGGATTCCTGAAAGAATTACTCTGTCAGTACCAGTGCCATCGTTAAGAACGAACTTAAGAAGCTTGTTTGACTTTGGAACTGCTGTACATTCCTTAACCTTTACTGCTCTGAAATCTGACTTTGAGAATGTTTCAAAGTCTACAAGATCACTGAAGAGTGGTTCTACCTGTACCTTTGAGAAGTCAATTGGTTCTAAAGTACTGTCTCCACATGATGGACAAACAGCTCCAAGTGAAGGTCCTTCAACCTTGTCCTTCTTTGTTCCTTCTGGCTTCATTGTTGGGAAGAGAACGATGTCACGGATTGATGGAACATCACAGATAAGCATGATAACTCTGTCAATACCAACACCAAGTCCTCCTGTAGGTGGCATACCTACTTCAAGAGCGTTTACGAAGTCCATATCCATTGGATGTGCTTCATCGTCAAGACCAAGGTCAAGCTGCTTCTGCTGTTCAGCGAAACGGTTGTACTGGTCAATTGGGTCATTTAATTCTGAGAATGCGTTTGCAATTTCCCAACCGTTAAGATATGCTTCAAATCTTCTTGTGATTCTTGGGTCCTTAGGGTCACGCTTAGCAAGTGGTGATACTTCTACCGGGTGTCCGATTACGAATGTTGGTCCGTCAAGATATCCAGGAACATCTTCGCAGAATGTTTCAAACATTTCAGCTAAGATCTTTCCTCTTGTCCAGCCGTTAACTTCCTTAGGATCCATTCCCTTTCCGATAGCAGCTTCTCTTGCTTCTTCATCTGTATCAATCTTGTCGAAATCAACACCTGTGATTTCCTTGATTGCATCAGACATTGTAAGTCTCTTCCATGGTGGAGTTACATCGAATTCCTTACCCTGATACTTGATGACTGGCGTACCATTTACAAGCATCTGAGTCTTGTATACCATCTGCTCTACAACTTCCATAGTGAAATCCATGTCCTTGTATGCAGCATAGCATTCCATATTTGTGAATTCTGGGTTATGACGTCTGTCCATACCTTCGTTACGGAACATCTTGCCCATTTCATATACTCTGTCAAGACCACCTACGATACATCTCTTAAGGAAAAGTTCGTTGGAGATTCTGAGCTTTAAGTCAATATCAAGAGTATTATGGTGAGTGTTGAATGGTCTTGCATTGGCTCCACCGGCAATTGTAGTAAGGATTGGAGTATCTACTTCAAGATATCCAAAGTCTTCTTCAAGAACACGTCTGAATTCCTTGATACACTTTGCACGCTTTAAGAATGTATCCTTAACTTCTGGATTGATGATAAGGTCAACATATCTCTGACGGTATCTCTGATCCTGGTCCTTTAAACCATGCCACTTGTTTGGAAGTACCTGAAGTGACTTTGAAAGGAGCTTGATTGACATTACACGAATGGAAACTTCTCCAGTCTTTGTCTTGAATACGTTTCCTGTAACACCAATGATATCTCCGATATCAGTAGTCTTGAACCATGAATAGTCTTCTCCGATATTATCCTTTGAAACGAAAAGCTGAATTCTGCCCTTCTTATCAAGGAGGTCAACGAAGGATGCCTTACCCATGTTACGGAAAGCCATTACTCTTCCTGCAACGGATACTTCTACTTCTTCCATAGCATCAAAGTTGTCCTTGATGTCTAATGAATGAGCTGTTACATCCCATGTTTCTTCAAGGAATGGGTTGATACCCTTATCCTGAAGAGTCTTGAGCTTTTCTCTTCTGATCTTTCTCTGTTCAGAGAGCTGTTCTTCGGAAATTTCTTCTTCAACTTCCGGATTTAATCTTTCTTCCTGCATTTTAATATATCTCCTATCTTGAAATTTTCTTAACCTGGTAACGGAACTTTCCAGCTGGAACGTTGATCTCGATCTTGTCACCCTTTGATTTGTCGATTAAGTGTTTTCCAAGTTCTGATGCATTTGAAATCTTAGGGACGTCAGCAAATGGATCTGCTTCTGATGAACCTACGATAAGATATGTGAAAACTTCGTTTGTATCAAGGTTCTTGATTTCAACCTTTGAACCAACGCCAATGAATTCAGTTGACTGTGTTTTATCTGCAACTTTAAGATCCTTCATGAGGTTTTCAAGCTGGAAGATTCTTTCTTCAACTTCAGCCTGTTCATTCTTTGCAGCATCGTATTCAGCGTTTTCTGAAATATCTCCGTAGGAAATAGCTTCCTTTAATCTTTCGGATACTTCTTTTCTTCTTACAGATACAAGTTCTTCATATTCTGCAACTAATTTGTCATAACCTTCCTGTGTAACAACTAATTCTGCCATTTTTTTCTCCTTTTGACATATATCTTCTAGGCTATATATACCTAATATTAACGGTCCTTGTACTCGAAAGATAGATAAGCGAACCATAGTCAATATCGAATTCAACGATATCACCTGGCACAAGTTCTCTTTCACAGTCTTCCACATCAAGAATTGTGTGGTCTGATGAACATCCTACAAGAGTAATACCCTTTTCCTTTGGGAAAATATCGGAAAGATCACCAAAGTCAACTCTTCCGATTGCAACAAGAGCACGTTTTCGCATACCTCTGTCCTCATAGTGAGGTGTTCTGCAGAAAGCATCGATTGCAAGTTCCCCCACAGGATGTGTAGGTTTCACCTTTACTTCAATCACTTCTGCCTTAAGTTTAAAGACATCATGATGAAGCATACTCATATCATATCCGTAGTAAACTGCTAGGTCTCTTGCAAAGAGCACACCTTCACCTACACGAAGCTGGTTTATTCCATCAGGAATATCATGATCCCAGATTCTCATAAGTGATGATGTTGCACCACCGGATACGATTTCAAGCTTTCGTCCGATTCGCTCTTCCACTTTCTTTGAAAGGTCGACCAGTTCTGAAAGCTTTTCATTGGTCGCAAGAACTGAACCATAGCATCCCACATTGGTGCCAATACCAAGGAGATGAATATTCTCCAGTTCTTTTTCAATATATTCGGCACAATCAAGAAATGCTTCCTTGTCCCAGAAGCCTTCTCTTAAGTCTCCAAGGTCTGCCATAAGGATTATGTCATGAACCCTGCTTCTTCTTTTTGCCTCCATATTGACTGCACGGATTACTGTAAGCTCACTCTGAAGCGAACAGTCTACGTATTCTGCGATGTCTGAACATTCTGACATCATAGGAACACGTATAAGCATCATTGGATAGTTCATACCACCCTTTCTCAGTGATACAATCTGATCCATTCTTGAGGTTGCAATGTACTGCACACCTGCATCTCTGAAGCACTCAGCAACTTCTTTAAGTCCTGTTGCTCCTTTTACTACTCCGGCAATACATATCCCCTGTTCTTCACATTTCTTCCTCACGACTTCGATGTTGGACCTGAGATGCTTAAGGTTGATTTCAAGTGAAGGGTATCTGTTATCCATAGTAACCTCCATCTTGACTCACCATTTTACCATTTCTGAATGATGTAGTCAATAAAACTGAATAAATCTCCGATAATGTATAATAATGAACTGTATAAAAAATCCCCGCCAGAAAGCAGGGATTAATTTATCTGTGTCTTCTAAGTCGCATACCTGCGGAATACTGATCCTTTGTAAACATGGCATAGCAGACTGCCATGTAGATAACTCCAAGAATAAGGAACGGCATAAATACGATTTCCGTTGTAAGTGTAAGTCCAACAAATGACTCACCAACAGTCATATCCATAAAGAATACAAGGTAATAACCGGAAATAGCAATAACTGCCAGGTCAAATACAAAATACAGTGCCGTCGAAAGATAAACTATTCGCTGTTCACTCTTCTCGGAACCACCAAGATACTTGATTCCGGAAAATCCCATATAAAAAGCATATGCTGCAAGAATAATGAAAAGCACAAGAAGGGCAATAAAAATGCCTCTTAAATGTTCCGCGCCCTCAATAAAATCTATCGGTAGCATAAGGAAACTGGAGTATATGAGCATAAGCAAAAAGAATATGCTGCTTGTTTTCATAAATGATCTGTACTTTGGAATCATACATGTCTCCTCTTTTTATTCATTTTACCACAGATTATGCATTATTTCTACAGGTCATTGTATCCAGCTCCAGGAATATCTCCATCAAATCTGCAGATTCCAGTATATTCGCAGTATCTGCAGGCATTTTTCCTTCCGTCACTCTTCATTCTTGAAGGATAGATACGGATATCACCTTCTGCCATACGCTTTACGGCATCAGTGATTCTTTCTGTCACATCCTTTTCAAGTCTGGAAAACTCTTCTTCACTTAAAACAACACCCGAATTCTTTTTGAAACCGTCCTTGGTCTTTACAAGGGTCATTACAGACGATGAACTCTGGAAGTCGTTTTCAATGCTGTCAAGAACCCCCTTGTCGTTAAGGACAGCACCATTCATTCTGTACTGTTTCCTTATCTCCTCTTCAAGTTTTTTCTCGTCAACCTTTTTGTTTTCAAGATTCAGAATACCATCCTGAATATGGAAATAGAATACCGCACCAGGCTTACGGATATTTTCTTCAGCTGCCTTAAGATAAAGCATAAGCTGAATCTGATAACCTGACCTCGCTTCCTCAAGGTTGAACCTGTTGTTTCCAGTCTTGTAGTCAATGATTTTTACTCTGTCACCGGAAAGAATATCAATTCTGTCGATTTTACCTTCGATATATACAGTTCCTGCTGCTGTTTCGAATGATATCGGCTCAAACGTCTTTTCTCTTCCAAAGGATTCTTCGAAATATATCTCTTTTATTGCACCACATCTCACCTGATAGACAAGAACTTCGCATACACGGTAAAGTGCATTCTTCATTCGTTCAGCCTGATACTTTTCAGTATCTGAGAATGCAAAAAGGTCTTCCATGAATCCCTCTATTTTCTCTTCAATGACTGCATCCACTTCTTCCCTTATTTCTTCAGGAGTAATTGTCATCCATCTTGATGACGGGTCAGTTATTTCAACGCCTTCAGTCTTCATTCGCTTTGTGAAATCCATTACAATCAGATGGCTGAAGTCGCCTATTTCTCTTGAGGATGCCTCATATATTCTTCTCTCTTCAAGAGAAAGTCCCTTTTCAAGGAAGAATCTGAATGGACATTTCATATATCCTTCAACAGATGTAGGACCAAAAGAAATATCTTCTTTTCCCTTTGTGTAGAGAAGCTTTGCCTTCAATGATTCCAGTGGTTCAATTTCATTTGTAAAGAGGATTCCACGCTTTACTGCATCGAGGCTGTTTCTATCATTAAGCTTGTACCAGTCAAGAACCTTTTCCCATTCAGGTGAAAGGGTCTTTCCTTCTGATACCTTTCTCAGTTCAGCAGTAAGATGACGGAGTCCTGCAGTATGTGGACTTACAAGATCCTTTTCATTTCCACTGTTAAGGATATCCTTTTTCTCTATTTCATCTCCAAATATGGAGAGTATTTCCGTATAGACAGATGATGCATTAATCTTTTTTCCTTCTGCATCACCCATTGATTTTGTAATATACAGTTCTTCTAATGGCTTTGCAAAGTTTCTGTATATTGCAAGTCTTTCTTCCATCTTTGCGACGGATTCAGTTTTGAGAATCTCAAAGCCCTTCTCTTTAAGAAGGTCTCTCTCTTCTCTGCTCATTACTGCCTCATTACTGCCTTCAAGAGGAAGAATTCCTTCATTGGCACCAAAGATAATAAGAGACTTTACACGTCCGATTCTTGTTCTCTCCATTGTACCAAGGATAAGGCCATCCTTTGTTGGTGGGAGTGCCCCAACAGATACTTCCGAGAGACCGATTGAAAAGATTTCAAGAAAGTCTGCTATGTCAAAAGGATCACTTCCAGCAATCTCTCTTATCTGCTCAAGTATTCCTGTCATGTATCCGAATACCTGCGCAGACTCATCTGCAAGGTCAGGCCTTCCGTTTTCTACCTGACGGTTTATGAGATGTTCAATTCTTTCTGTGAATTTTACATCGTCTATAAGGAAAGAATAGAGCGAATCTATAAACTGGCCGTTGGTTTCAGCCTTGCAGATTTCTTCGAACCTCAAAACAGGAGTAATTGCCTTTACTCTTAAACTTTCAAGCCACTCCAGTTTTTTGCCGTATTCCTTTACACCTCTATCAAATGGTTCTTTCCATCTGTTACCTCTTATGCGGTACTTTACAGCATAGTTTTCCAGTTCCATTACCTCCAGTGTACTTAAATCGGTAAATCCCGATTTGATAACCTTAAGGATTCCATTGGAATAGTAATTGGTTGAAACTGCTGAAATCATTGAAAGAACATACTGAACAATGGCAGTATCTGAAATGTTTACTGCACTGTCAGAGAAAAGATCAAGACCATATTCCTTAAGCATACGTTTAAGTACCGGAATACGTAAGGTCTGGTCATTACAGATAATCTTTATATCACTCAGTCTGTAGTTCTTTTCACGGAGAAGATAGACTACATGAGATGCAATAGTCTCAGCCTCGTTATATATGGATGCTGAATTTATGAGAGTAATTCCATCGTGCTCACTATGCTTCTTCGGTCTGAATCTGAAAATCTCCTTTTCAAGAGCCTTTATGCCAGATGCTCTATCAGCTACTTCATATGAACCATCAATTCTTATTACATCAGATGGA
>JAKSSM010000004.1 GCA_024403065.1 Clostridia bacterium
TTTGCAGACAGCATATTATAAACTGCAGCAGGAAGATAAAGTTGAAATCATCAACAGCTACGCAGTTGATTCATATATGCCTGATGTTACGTTCCTTTTAAAGCTTGATCCTGAAGGTGGTATCATGCGTTCAAGAAAGAGGGATGAGCTGGACAGACTTGAAAATGAGAAGCTTTCTTTCCACAAGAAGGTATATGAGGGATATCTGAGACTTGAAGAAAAGTATCCTGAAAGAATATGTGGAATTGATGCTTCAAAGTCAATTGAAGAAGTAAAAAAAGATATTTACCTTAAGCTGGAGGAAATACTTAAGAAGAATGAGCTTTAAGGATTACAGAAGTGATCAGAAGTTAATAGAAAGAATCAGAAATGCTGTAAGGAGTGATTCTGTATCCCATGCATATATCTTTGAAGGAGATACAACAGTTGACCTTACAAAGTTTTCCCTGGACTTCATAAAGGCAGTTCTCTGTGAAGAAGAAAAGGGTGTAGGATGCGGAAGATGCGTAATGTGCAGAAAGGTTGACCATGGAAACCTGGAAGACCTTTACATAGTTGAAGCAGAATACAATTCCGGAAAGACTGTAAAGTCAGTAAGAGACGATGCAGTAGCTGAACTTCAGACAAAGCTAAAGACAAAACCAAACCTTACAAGAAATATTGCCCTTATAAAGGATGCGGATACTCTTACCTTAAGGGCACAGAATAGACTCTTAAAGACTCTTGAAGAACCTACTCCTGGAACTGTAATAATACTTCTTTCAAACAATTCGGAGAATCTTCTTGATACAGTCCGTTCAAGAGCAGTGAAATATCATGTGTATGGGGATCTTACTGATGAAAGTGACCTTACATATGCAAATGAACTGTTCAATCTGATATTTGAAAATGCAGACTTCTTTACACTTAAGGAAAGTCTTCAGAAACATATAAAGAACAGAGATGATGCATTCTATCTTCTTGACTCACTGGAAAAGGTTGCAAGAAATGTCATTGTAAATGACTCATCCATGATGGAAAAGAAAAGAGAAAGAATAATAGAAAGCATCACATATATTGAGGAAGCAAGACGGGATCTGATATACAAGGTATCCTTTATGAATGCCCTTAAGAATCTCATACTTAAGATATAGCAGGTTTTAAACTCTTTCCTTACTCCAAGGGAAAGAGAAATGAAAAAACTAAGGAGAAATGAAAAATGGTAAAAGTAATTGGCGTTAAGTTCAGAACAGCAGGAAAAGTATATTACTTTGATCCTGTAGAATTTGTGCTTAATGTAGGTGACCATGTAATTGTGGAAACAGCACGTGGTATTGAATACGGAAGTGTTGCTCTCGCAAATACAGAAGTGGATGGATCAGAAATAGTATCACCACTTAAAAAAATCATACGTATCGCAACAAAGGAAGATACAGTAAAGCATGAAGAAATAGAAAAGAAAAAGGAAAGCGCCTTAAAGACATGCGAAGAGAAAATAAGAAAGCGTGGTCTTGAAATGAAGCTTATCGATGTGGAATACACATTCGATAATTCAAAGGTAATCTTCTATTTCACTGCAGACGGAAGAATTGACTTCAGAGAGCTCGTAAAGGACCTTGCTGCAGTATTCAAGATGAGAATTGAACTCCGTCAGATTGGTGTAAGAGATGAAGCCAAGATGATGGGAGGAATCGGTTCCTGCGGAAGAGAACTCTGCTGCAATTCATACTTAAGTGACTTCGAACCTGTATCCATCAAGATGGCAAAGGTTCAGAATCTTTCACTTAATCCAACAAAGATTTCCGGTATCTGCGGAAGACTCATGTGCTGCCTGAAGTACGAAAATGACGTATATCTTGAGCTCAGAAAAGGTATGCCTGAAGTTGGTGAAAAGATCAAGACACCAGAAGGTATCGGCAAGGTTATTGAAGCAAACATCTTCAAGGAGTCAGTAAAGGTAAGACTCTTCATTGACGAAAAGCCTAAGAAGAAGGACAGCAAAGAGGAAGAAAGCGACGAAGACCGTCTTTCATCTGATGTATATACTTTCAAGAAGAATGAAATCCGCCGTATTGAAAAGCGTAAGGAAAACAGAAAGCAGGATATCTTTGAGGGAGTAAATGCTGAGGAACTGAAGGAACTTCAGGCACTCATTAAGGACTAGTATGGAAAGACTTGACGAAATAGGGTTCGGTGGATATTCCATATTCCAGGATGACAGCTGTTTCCTCTATGGTACAGATGCGGTGATCCTTTCAGGATTTACTGCAAAATATATGAAAGCTGGAAAAAAGAGCTGCATAGACCTTGGAACAAATACAGGAATAGTGCCTACCATTATCCTTTCAAAAAGACCGGATATTCTTTTTACCGGTGTTGAGATGCAGGAAAGAGGATTTATCCTCGCTCTTAAAGGTGCAGAGCATAATGGACTTACAGAAAAACTCAGATTCATAAATTCAGATATACTGGACCTGAAAGAAAAAGTTCAGATGGGGTCCTTTGATATTGTTACAATGAATCCCCCATATCTTGAAAGAGGAACAGCATTATCTGCAGAAAGCGGAAGTCTTGACCTTGCAAGAATTGAATCCACTGCAACAATTCACGACTTTCTTAAAACTGGAGCAATGCTTCTAAAGGAAAAAGGTGAACTTTTCATGGTGAACCGTCCCTACAGAATGGTTGAAATCATGAGCTATGCGCGCTCCTTAAGACTTGAAGCAAAAAGGCTCCAGCTCATATCACCAAAGCGTGGTACAAATCCGAATCTCATGCTCATATCCTTTGTAAAAGGTGGAGGAAAAGAGCTTACAGTACTTCCTGAAATTGCTGTAAGAAATGCTGACAACAGCTTTACAGAAGAATTTCAGAATGAATTCAGACAGTTTTAAAAGTTTAAATATTTTAAGGAGGACATCATGAACGATATTATGATTCAGGTCTCATTACAGGATCTTCTTATGGGACTTCTCACAATCTGCGGAGTTGCAGTACTTATCGCACTTGTTGTTGTACTTGCAAGAGTAGCAAAGACATTAAAGAAGCTTAACACAGTTATGGACGATGCAAAGGTTATTACTGCATCTGTTTCTGACAAGGTTGTAAAGCTTGATGGAGTAGTTGATTCAACAGTAGATGCTGTTTCAAAGTTTACTACTTCAATGAAGGAAAACCAGGGTCTTGTAAAGACACTTGGAAGTGTTGCAAAGGCATGTTCAAACATTGCAACATATCTTAAGGAAGAACAGAACAAAAAGTAGATATACATAATCGGGAGGATATATTTATGAAGGCTACAGGAATCGTAAGACCAGTAGACCCACTTGGAAGAGTAGTTATTCCAGTGGAATTAAGAAGAACATTGAACATCAAGACTGATGACTCTCTTGAGGTATTTGTTGATGGAGACTACATCATGCTCAAGAAGTATGAACCTGCATGCGTATTCTGTGGAGACGCAAAGGAAGTAGTAAATGTTCGTGGAAAAAATATCTGTAAAGAGTGTTTAAAGGAAATCAAGAAGTTATAATGGCTAAATATATTGTAGAAAAAAGCGGTCCTTTAAGAGGTGAAGTATCAATAAGCGGATCGAAGAATTCAGTTCTTCCACTTATGGCAGCAGCTCTTCTTCCTGAAGATGAATGCATCATCCGTTCAGTACCTGAATTAAGAGACGTAGCTTTAATGAAGGAAATCCTCGCATCCCTTGGAAGTGAGGTAACTGAGATTGAAGAGGGTACTCTTTCAATCCATACAGAGAATATTACATCAACACAGGCCGACTTCAATCTTGTAAACAAGATGAGAGCATCAATCCTTGTAATGGGTGCTCTTCTTGGAAGAAAGGGAATTGCAAGAATTCCAAGACCTGGTGGATGTGCAATAGGAAAGCGTCCAATTGATCTTCATCTTAAGGGATTCCAGGCTCTTGGCGCAATCATATCAGAAAAGGAAGAATATATTGAAGCAGTTGCAGGTCCACAGGGCCTTATTGGTGAAAACATCTATCTTGACTTCCCATCAGTAGGAGCAACAGAAAATATCATGATGGCTGCAGTATTTGCAAGTGGTACAACATATATTGAAAATGCTGCTGAAGAACCTGAAATCGTAGACCTTGCAAACTTTCTGAACAAGATGGGTGCAAAGATAAGAGGGGCAGGAACTGATACCATCAAGATTGAAGGTGTAACAAAGCTTCATGGTGCAAGACATACTGTAATTCCTGACAGAATTGAAACAGCAACATTCATGCTTGCTGCAGCAATTACACGTGGTGCCATTGCAATCAACAACTGCATTCCAGACCACGTAAAACCGGTAATAGCAAAGCTCAGAGAATGTGGTGTAAGAATTGAAGTTCATGAAGACAGCATGATTGTAAGGGGTGACCTTGGTCCACATAATGCAGCAAATATAAAGACACTTCCATATCCAGGATTCCCAACAGACGTACAGTCACCATTTATGGCATATCTTACAACTGTTGAAGGACAGTCAGAAGTAATTGAAACTGTATTTGAAAACAGATTCATGCATGTAACCCAGCTTGACAAGATGGGTGCTATGATTGATATTTCAGGAAACAAGGCAATAATCCGTGGAAACTCCCATTTAAGAGGGTCTCAGGTTATGGCAACGGATTTAAGAGCAGGGGCCGCACTTGTTCTTGCAGGATTTGTTGCTGATGGTGAAACAGAAGTTTCTGAAATCTATCATATTGAAAGAGGTTACGAACATTTCATTGAGAAATTCGCAAAACTCGGCGGAACAATCAGAAAAGTTGATAACTAGAAGGGTTTAGAAATGCAGGAAATCAAATATCTTAAAAAACTGGCAGATAAATATCCAAACAGACGTGCAGCCAGAGCTGAAATCATTAACCTGAAGGCAATACTTAATCTTCCAAAGGGAACAGAATATTTCCTTTCTGACCTCCACGGAGAGCACGAAGCCTTTATCCATATGTTAAGAAGTGCATCTGGTACAATCAAGCAGAAGATTGATGAAGAGTTCGGTGCTGAGCTTAATGATGTAGAAAGAGAAGACCTTGCTGCTCTTGTATATGATCCGGAAGGAGCCATAAGAAGAGCAAAGAAGGCGCTTCCAAAAATCAACAAATGGTATTATGACTCTTTATACAGACTCATTATTATCTGCAAGTCAGTATCTACAAAGTACACAAGAAACAAGGTAAGAGGCCGTCTTCCAAAGTATATGGCATATATCATAGACGAACTTCTCCATGCAGATGATGAAGAAAACCGCGCAAACTACTATGATGGTATCATTTCATCAATTATTGATGAAGGCGTTGCAGAATACTATATCACAGCTATTGCTGAAGCTATCTACAAACTTGCTGTAGACAAGCTTCATATCATTGGAGATATATTTGATAGAGGTGCACATCCGGATAAGATTATGGAATTCCTGATGGGATTCCACGATGTAGACATCCAGTGGGGTAACCACGATGTAGTATGGATGGGTGCAGCCTGCGGAAACTGGGCATGTATTGCAAATGTCCTTAGAATGAACATAAGCTACAACAACTTCGATATGCTTGAAGTAGGCTATGGTATCAATCTGAGACCTCTTGCAACATTTGCTGAAAAGGTATATGGAGATGATCCATGTACAGCATTCAAACCTCATATTATAGACGAAAATAAATTTGACCCTGTTGACCCTAAGCTTGCAGCTAAGATGCATAAGGCAATTGCAATATGCCAGTTCAAGGTTGAAGGTCAGCGTATAAAGGATCACCCTGAATACAAGCTTGAAAAAAGACTTCTTCTTGACAAGATTGATCTTGAAAAGGGAACTGTAATGGTTGAAGGTGTAGAGTGGCCACTTAAGGATACAAACTTCCCGACTCTTGACCCTGAAAACCCATACAGATTTACGGATGATGAAAAGCAGCTTATGATGTCCCTTGCTGCATCATTTGAACAGTCTGAAAAGCTTCAGAAGCATATCAGATTCCTTTTCTCCCATGGTTCATTATACAAGAGAATAAACGGAAACCTTCTCTATCACGGATGTATTCCTGTTGATGAGAACGGCAATTTCAAGAATGTAGAAATAAATGATGTATCATTAAACGGTATGGAACTTCTTGACTACTTCGACACAGAAGTACGTCGTGCGTATTTCTCACCTGAAAAGGCTGAGGAAAAGGGCTACCCTGGTGATATCATGTGGTATCTCTGGCTTGGTTTCGACTCACCACTTTTCGGAAAGGAAAAGATGACAACCTTCGAGAGACTCTTCATTGCTGACAAGAAGACTCACAAGGAACCTGCAAGACCATACTACAAGTTAAGAGATGACAGGGTTCTCTGCCAGAGAATCTTAAGAGAATTCAATCTGAACCCTGAAACAGGTAAGATCTTAAACGGTCACGTACCTGTAAAGATCAAGGATGGAGAATCCCCAATCAAGGGTGATGGACTTCTCTATGTAATCGATGGTGGTATGTCAAAGGCATATCAGAAGGATACAGGAATTGCCGGATACACATTCATCTTCAACTCACGTTTCATGGCTCTTGCTGAACACAAGCCATACAGCCCAAAGAAGGAAGATGGTACTCAGGTATTCCACTCACCAAAGATCATGAAGGTACATGAATTCGAAAAGCGTCTTCTTGTATCAGACATGGATAACGGTACAGAAATCTATGAGCAGATAAGAGACCTTAAAAACCTCATATATGCATTCAAGGATGGTTTGATAAAGGAAGTATTTTAAAAAACAATAATACAAAAGGCATTACAGGGGGAGAGCGGTAAATACAATGTAAAAAAATAATTACCAAAAAGGTAATTGTTGTCTTGAAAAATGTATAATATTTATTTAAATGAAAACGATAAATTAAATGACAATCATTATCCGTTAATTGCATTGCTCAACGAGGCAAGTAACGAGAACATAATAGAATTTATTGAAAATTTATTAGCTGGTAATGGTACCGGATATGATTATTCAAATTGTACACTTTGGAATGAGCTGGACGATTATGACAAGTTGTTTATCCCAAAATTTGATGGAATCATGGTCGAAAATGAGGCCGGTGAAGAGATAATAGTAGAGTATGAGGTTATGCATTACTATCTTGAAAAGTTGTGTAATCTCATTAAATTTGATTCAAATGAAATGCAAATGAAAATGCTTGAACTTGTAAATGCTTTTAAGGAGAAATATTGCAGACAGAAAACTCTCGAACCATAAAGACCTCATTTTGCCTTCGAATATGGTTTAATCAAAGAAGTCTACTAAAAAATATGAGCCCGGTTTTAACCGGGCTTTTCTGCTATTTACTTTTGTCTTTTCTTTCTTTATACAGGTTGTACAGGATATCTTTTATTACAAGCATTGAATCCTGTTCGGAGTAGCCATTAGCTGCTTTCAGTTCGTCAATCATAGCTGAAAGCTGCTCCTTTATTTTCTCCACATAAGCTGAATTATGATAAGTGGCAAGTACAGGATATTTTGCGCTCCAGGCTTTTGACCAGTCTGTATTTTCCTGATTTTCTTCTGTTGTTTTCTTTAATACTTCTTCTATGCTTTTCATTTTCTATAGTGCTCCTACAGCAGAACCTATCAGGACCTTTTCACGTCCATCAAGGATTTCAAAATCAGGTCCATAAGATTCAAGATATGAAAGAATCTTTTCTCTTAAAGGATGTACGTTATAGAATACGGAGCCTTCAACTGCAAGTCTTACTTTACCTTCAGTATGACCTGAAATTCCGATTATTTCTGTTGCTATCATTTCAGCTCCGCGTTCATATATCTCTTCCTTTCTATAAGGAAGCTTTTCGATTAAAGGATTCAGATATGCGCCTGAAACCTTCTGCTCTGTCATAGGACCGAAGTCAAACTCATATGTAGGGAATCCTTCATATCGTCCGCATTCAGTGTTTATGATATATCCTGATTCTGACTGGAAACAGATATTGAGCCCCGTTCCAAGGATCAGGCTCATATTGGCATTTTCTGTTCCAAGAAGGCATGCTACCGTATCATTTAAAACAGTGATTTTTCTTTTCTTTTCAAGTCTTCTGTTAAGTTCTTTTCCTATATGCATGTCACGTTCATCGGTAATCTTTACCTGTTTTGAAAAACAGATAATTCTTCCGTCGCGGTCATTTAATATCTCACATGGATAGGAGAAGGTGATACCCACATCTTCCTCATCATATGCTGATATTTCATTGGCTATTATGTCAAAGAACTCTGATACATGAAGAGCATTATGTCCGATTGAACCTGGCATAGGGAATTTCCTGAGATTCTTTACTTCAGGATTTCCCTTTTCATCGAAGATTACTTCTGCAATTCTCACATTGGTACCACCCATATCAAGGGCAAGAACACTTCTGCTTTTTGGAAAAGGAGTTCTTTTAAGATAGCTGTTTGATAAAGGAAAAGCCCTGCTGTTTCCTTTAAGAGACGCTTCGAAGTCCCTATTGAATTTTTCAAGATATTTTTCGAAATCAAATTTCATTATATTATCCTTCTTGTTCCATCGGCTGGTGTAAGTGTGTAGTATGAGAGGTTCAGTCCTGTCTCTTTATTATATACAGCATTTACGTCTTCCATAAGGAGTTTTAAGGCACTGTCATCAACTGCTTTCATAAGGGCTACAAGGCATCCGCCAAAGCCTGCACCTGTCATTCGTGCTCCATAGCAGAGTGATGAACTGTTAAGGGCATCAGCTATTACATCCAGTTCTTTTCCTGTAACCTCATAGTCGTATCTTAAGGACCTGTGGGATTCTTTAAGGAGTTTTCCAAGTTTCTCCATGTCACGTTCCTTTAAAGCAGCGCAGGCGTCATTTACTCTTATTTCTTCTGTTATAGCGTGTCTTGCACGTTTTTTAAGGATTTCTACAAGTTCTGATATATCTTCTACATCATTTCTGCAGAGAGTTTCACCTTTAAGAAGTTTGAGTGCTTCATCACATTCCATTCTTCTTTCATTGTATTTTGACTCAATGAGGTTTCTTGGCTTGTTGGTGTTTATAATTACAAGTCTTGCACCTGGTGTGTAGAGTGGAACATATTCATATTTAAGTGTATTGGTATCAAGGAGGATGCAGTTATCCTGTTTACCCATGGCTACTGCAAACTGGTCCATGATTCCGCAGTTTACACCAACATATCTGTTTTCTGCATTCTTTGAAACTACTGCAAGCTCAGTATCTGAAAGACCAAGTGAAAGTTTATCATTCATAATACGGGATATGAGCATTTCAAGGGATGCACTGGATGCGAGTCCGGGACTCTTTGGAAGGTTGGATGTAAGGAAAAGGGAGAATCCGTTATCAGGCTTTACATTATAGTCCTCTTTAAGGATGTAAAGTACTCCCTTTATATACATGCTGAAATCATCAGTCTTTTTAAGATCATCAGTTGTAAACCGTATAATCTCATCCTTAAAGTCAGAGGACGCAACCTGTATTTCATTTCCCTCATTAAAAGATACAAGCCCTGTTATTCCAAGGGATACAGCAAAGGGGAGAACATGTCCCCCGTTATAGTCTATGTGTTCACCAATGAGGTTTACCCTTCCTGGTGAAAAATATATTCTGTCTGGGTCTTTCCCAAACAGTTCTCTGAATCTAGCCTTTGAATTTTCCATGGATTTCCTTTGAAACTAAATCTGCTACTTCTCTGTCAAGCTTAACTACCGCTCTGTCATATGTCATAATACCGTTTATTTCTTCTTCCACATCTGATACCTGAGTATAGATGGAGGCGCATACACCTTTATCAATATTTGAAACTATGTCATTCATATAGAGGTCGAAGAAAGCCTTGTTGTAGGATGCTCTGTCCTTGAAGCCCTTGTATCCGAAGGTCTTCTTTGAATACATATGTCCTGGCGTTGCAAGGGAGTAGCCACCGAACTCTGATATTACAAGTGCACGTTCGTCTTTTTCTGTAATCTTTACAGGTTTGAAATATACATGACGGCTGTCAAGAGAGGATGACTTGCAGTCAAACCATCCGCTTGTTACATCGAAGATTCTTGTATCGTCATGTACCTTTATTCTCTCATATACCTCTTCTGTATCAAACTGACCCCAGCCTTCATTGAAGATGGTCCAGAGAACGATTGATGGGTGATTCCTGAGATGATTGATTGTGTCAATTGAGTGCTGGATAAAATATTCTTTGTCTTCCTCTGGGAAACCCTTATCCTTAAGTTTCCTTATACCGACTGTTGGAAGAGCACTGTCGCGGAAGAAATCATATGGCATTGAGTTTACAAAGTCCTGCCATACGATTATTCCCATTCTGTCACAGAGATAGTACCAGGTCTCATCTTCGATTTTAATGTGTTTTCTTAACGTATTGAAGCCTAACTCTTTTATAGTAATTAAGTCGTTTAAAACCGTTTCTAGAGCCTTTGGGGTGTATATGCCATCAGGATAGTAACCCTGGTCCAGCAGTCCGTGCATGAACAGTGGCTCATTGTTAAGATAGAATACCTTGAAACCGTTACGATATTTCAGTTCTATCTTTCTTAAGGCAAAATATGACTCTACTCTGTCAGTTTCAGTTTCAACTGTAAATGTGTAGAGTGCAGGATTCTTTGGACTCCAGAGAGATACTTCAGGAAGAGTAAAGCATGCTTTTTCATTTTCTTCTTCAAATGAAAGAAGTTCTTTATCACCAAGGGACACAGTAACTTTCTTTACTGAACATTCTGTTTCAGTAAAGAGAAGTTCTACAGTACCATTGTCGGCATCAGCATTTACATCGATTTTTTCAATTCTTTTTTCATCCACACTTTCAAGCCATACTGTTTTCCAGATTCCCGATACTGGTGTATACCAGATACCTCCGTTATCCTTTCTCTGCTTTCCATATGGATGGTGATGATCAAGTCTGTCACGTACCTTTACAATAAGGGTATTGTTCTCTTCAAGATAGTCTGTGACATCAAAAGAGAATGGAAGGTAGCCGCCAATGTGTGAGCCTGCCAGATTTCCATTAAGATATATTTCACATTCATTATCCACTGCGCCGAAATGAAGAATAGTTCTGTTCTTTTCAGGACAGAAAGTGAATTCTTTTCTGTAGATCAGATATTCATCACTTTCCAGTCTTCTTTCTACCATGGACAATGGTGATTCAACTGCATATGGAACGAGAATGTCATTTCTGAATTCAAGAGATGCGAAATCACTTATTGCATCAGTCTTTACAATCTCATACTTCCATACACCATTAAGATTCATATACAGGTTTTCATGCTCACTTCTTTTGAGAAGTGGTCTTGGATAGTAGGAGAGAGGACAACTGATGTTTACTTCACCTTCAGTTTCCAGTCTGTTGTATTTTTTCATCTTCTATTTCTTCTTTCTGAACATGAACATATTGAGATATGCAAGGAGTACAAGGATTACCACCATTGCTGAAAGGAAAATCCATGAGTTTGGAATGAATGATGATGTACCATCATCATTTACTATCATTTCAGCATTCTTAAGAATTGCTGCTCCGATTGCAGGTCCGATTACTCCAGGAATCAGTACCTGAGAGAAGATTCTTAAGCCCTGGAATGTACCAGCTTTATTTTCTGGTGTATAGTCACGGATTACTGCACCGAAGATGGACATGCCTGAAAGGTAACCCATCATCATAAGGAGTGATCCGACAAATACAAGGACAGTATTTGTGAAAAAGAAAAGCACAAGGTATCCTGCTGATAAAAGAATCAGTGGGAGATTTATGGACTTTTCAAATTTCTTTCTGTCGTAGACTCTTCCGTAGAAGAAAGTGAATACTGCTGCAAGGATTATTGCAGGTGCCATTATTATTACATAGTTATCCAGTCCTAAGGATACGTTATAGTAGAGGATAAGGTATGGCATGAAAATCTGAATTGAAATTCCGAATACAGCATATGCAATAAAGGAAAGATAGAGATATGGGTTCTCCTTTACTACCTTCAATGTAAAACCATAGAAAAGATTTCTGAAGTAGTTCTGGTTTTCATCAGTCTCAAGTTTAGGGTCTTCAACAATAAAGAGGCCAAGGACTCCTATAAGGATTACAGCTGTACCGATGATTCTGAATATGCTGATCCAGGATGATTCAAGGGTAAGGTCAAAGCCCATGAAACCGCCGAATACCACAAGGATTGCAATTAAAGGCATCATGGAGTTGATTCCTTCAGCTTTTCCTCGGTTTGTATCATCAGTCAGGTCTGTTACCCATGCGTTATATGCAGCATCGTTTGCAGTTGAACCGAAGAAGGTCATAACGCAGTCCATTACGATTACAAGAGTAACACCAATGGAAAGAGCAGCACCGACCGGGAAGAATCTTGAAATAACATCCACCCTGATAAAGGAGAATGCAAATATCGTAATACCCCAGATGATGTAGCCAAGTGTCATGAATACTTTTCTTTTTCCTACTTTATCTGATAATGCTCCCATAAAGAGAGTAGTAAGTGCTGCAGCAACAGCTGATGCTGATACCATAAGGGAGATATCAGATGCTGATGCATTGAACATCCTGTAGATGAAAACATTGAAATACATGTTTTCAACAACCCAGGCAACCTGGCCTGTAATACTGAATATTACAAGAGAAAGCCAGGACTTTCCGTTTTTCTTTTTCATTTCTATTTATCCTCTTCGTGTCTTCTGTCAAGATCTTCACAGATCTTCTTGTACATTACTTCATCAATCTTGAATACCTTTGTTGAAAGCCAGATTGAGATGAGAAGGAGAATGAGTGGCGCAATAATCATACCAGCTGAAAGAGTAATGAACTGACCGGATGTGATTCCCATACGTGCAGCTTCGATCATATTGAACATTTCATCTGATGTCATAAGACCGGCATTAAGTGCCTGTTCACTCTTTGAAATGACCTGGGATACTGAATAGAGTCCACTTAAAAGGAGTGTTACATAGATAAGAGCCTGCTGGATGGCTGATGCCCACTTTGCAACAAGTGCTCTCATACTGGAAACAATTGCTTCCTTTCTTTCTCCATATTTCCATTCGTTGTATTCGATTGTTGCCTGCATCTGAATGATGATTGCAACGGCTACGATTCCCTGACCGAAGAAGAGGATTAATCCGCCTAAATGGAGGAGAATCATCATATTGTCAGCAAGTGGTCTTGGTCCAAAGACTGGGAATCCAAGGAAGAATACCATGGCATATCCGATAATGATTGCTACAGTACTTAAAGCATAGATCTTCTTTCTTGTAAATCTTTTGGCAAGGAATGGGTATGCAAACTGGGAAAGAAGTGTTCCTACAGCATACATGATTGTGAACATGAACTGGATTCCACCACCATTGTCTGAACCATATCCGAACATGAGGTAGAAGTAGTACATACCGAATCCTACAAGGACACCTGAACCAAGGTAGTTTAAGAGGATTGCAATGATATTTACTCTGAACTGGTCGTTCTTCTTGTATAAAGTGAAGAGGTCAGAGAACTTTACATCGTTCTGTTCTCTTTCTTCGTCTTCTCTGTTTCTTACGTGTTCTCTGCAGCCTGCGCATACAATCATCTGTGAAATGAAGAAGAGGAGAGTAACAACTGTGGCAATTACTCCGTATACAGTCTGTGCTGAAACATTTTCGAAGGCACCGACAAGCATTGGAACTGCACCATATACTGCAAATGTTCCGATGGAAATGAAAATCTGCATTACAGTTGTAATGTTGTTTCTTCTTTCTTCATCCTTTGTAAGGGATGGAAGCATACTCCAGTATGCAATATCGTTGATTGTCCATGCGATATCCCAGAGGAAATAGAATACAGCAAAAAGTACTACAAAGGCCCATCCTGTTGGATGTGCAAGGAAAAGCACAAGGACAACAACTGTGTTCATTACTGAACCGATAAAAATCCATGGTTTGTACTTGCCCCACTTGAAGTGTACCTTTTCAATAATCCATCCCATGATAGGGTCGTTTATACCATCCCAGATACGATAGATTACGATGATTACACTGATTGCAGCCATCTGCTTAAGATAGTTTGCATTGGACTGTGTATCAAGGAGTCCTGCAAATGTGATGTAGGTGATAAGGAATGATGATACAAGCTGATAGCATGCATCACGGAATGCTGATGCACTGCAGTAGATTCCAACTGTTCCCTTAGGTGGGACGTCGCCTGTGTAGGTTTTCTTGAGATTCCAGAAATTCATATATTTACCTTTCTTTTAAAAATATTTCTATTTGATTTCGCGTATGTAGTAGAGCCTTGCTCCAAAGTCACCGAGGATTCGAACATCAGTACTGTATCCGTTTCCTGCCCACTGGGATTTCAGGATGAGACCGGAATTAAGTACGGTACCTGTTACCGTATATTCTTCCTTTTCCATATCCATCATCCTGTATTTTGCTGCAGTTTCCACAAGGAAACCGTCAGAATTCAGATGAACAGGGGAAATCATGTTTATGAGGTTCCCGAACTCAGTAATCTTGTGATCCTCTTTCAGGACCTCAATTCTGTATGTCTTATCAGGGTCAAGTCCCAGGTTTCTTAAAACAGTATCCTTTGGATTTCCAGTCTGAAGACCATTAAAGAAACCGACTATTGCTTCAGTTCTGTCTCTGCTTCTCACCATCCAGGAGGAAGAATCACCAGGATAGTCCTTTCTTTTAAGCCTTACAAATTCTCCATACTGCAGGAGCATTCTGTGCTTTTTATAGAATTCTATCTGCTTCTTTACTTCCTTCTTTTCTACAGGAGTAAGTTCATTCAGCATGAGTTCGTATCCGAGAACCCCGAAGGCTGCTACATCAAACTTTGTCCTGTATGGAGTGTAGCGGAGCATCTGATGATTTAGGCTGTGGGATACATGCGCTGTCCATGTACTCTGTGGATATCCGTAGGAGAGACCTTCCTGAATGGAAATTCTTTCATATGGGTCTGAACAGTCTGACGCCCAGGTTTCAGGGAAAAATGTAAGCATACCAAGGTCAAATCTGTTTCCGCCTGATGCGCAGTTTTCGAAAAGCACATCTGGAAATCTCTTTTTAAGTTCCTTAAGTATACTGTAGAGTCCCAGGATATATCTGTGGTTGAAGCCGGGTTCCGGCATATCCGACATGTTCCTGTTCATATCCCATTTCACATAGGAAACCTTTCCTGATGAAAGGATGGAAGAGATATTTGAAAGAATATATTCTCTAACTTCCTTCTTTGTAAGGTCGAAAAGAAGTTCATTCCTTCCAAGACTTGGTTTTACACCTTCTGTATGTATAGCCCAGTCAGGATGCGCCCTATATATCTTCGAATCAGGATTTACTCCTTCCGGTTCCATCCAGATACCGAATTTCATACCGAGTTTCTCGATTTTTTCTGCAAGTCCTGTAATTCCTGATGGGAGTTTCTTTCTGTTTACATCATAGTCACCAAGGCCATGTCTGTCATCATTTCTTGTACTGAACCAGCCGTCATCCATTACGAAGACTTCTACTCCGAACCTGGATGCGGTTTTTGCAATATCAAGAAGCTTCTTTTCAGTAAATCTGAAATATGTGCCTTCCCAGTTGTTGATTACAACTGGCCTGGGGCAGGACCTGAAGTTTTCATTTATGACACATGAATTGATGAATTCATGGAAGTTCCTGCTTAAACGGTTTGCACCCTCATATGACACTGAAAGAAGGGCATATGGTGTAACAAACCTTTCATCTTTATTAAGTTCCCACATGAAAAGATGTGGATTTATGCCTGTCTGAATATGGAGATGATCATAGGTTGTAAGCTCGATCAGTTCTTCATGATTTCCTGAATACATGAGATTGAAGCCGTAGCATAAACCATAGAAATCATTTGCATTTTCTTCTGCTACCATAAAGAAAGGGTTGTGACGATTGGAGGAATTACCTGTCTTGGAATCAATTATGTGGATTCCCTTTACAATCTTTGAAACCTCTTTATGAGTCTCATTTATCCATCCACCATTTAAAGTCAGCATATTCATGTTCTGATTAATCATATCAAGCTGAAGGGATGCTATTTTTTCGATGGTTAGAGTTTCATCATCCTTATTTACAAGTACTGTATTTCTTGCAATCACATCGTGAGCACCTGACACAAGATAGTGGAGTTCAAGATAGATAGGAAGCTCCTTATCCTTAAGCACTACTGTGAGTTCTTCATCCATATCATGGAGTTCTGGAAGTCCATCAGGTGGAGTACACTCTTTACTGATACTGAAACTATCGTATCTGAAATCGAAGGTATATCCTCTTTTTCTGTTTCGTATTATCAGAGCTGGCGCTTTGTAGTCACCCTTTTCCGGAAAAGAGTACTCTAAAAGAGAGTTATCCGCAGAAAAACTCTCTTCTTTTTCATCTACTATTGTTGAAGTACCTTTTGGAAATGCTTCTTTAAGTCCTAAAGCACTCAAATCAGGTACTTCAGTTTTTGGACCGAAATACAGGTGTACAGGATATCCTGCATTGTTGATTCTGAATATATATGAGAGACTTTCAGTCTCTACAAAAAAATATGAATTCTCTTCTCTAATCATGATATTCACCTATATCATATTTCTCAATCATTTCCTGATCGATACATCTCTTTTCAATGATTTCACTGTAGAAATGTCCGCTCTTTCTTACCTCATAGGTATCGTCCTCATAATTGTATTTTACAAGTCCGAATCTTGCAGTAGTGCCCTGAGCCCATTCAAAGTTGTCCATGAATGTCCAGTGATAGTATCTCTTTACATAAGGAAGTTCAGTAATTACCTTGAGATGGTCATAGATATATCTGGCCCTGAAATGGTCGTCTCTGTCACATGTACCGTTTTCTGTAATATATACAGGTTTATCAGGAAACATCTTATGGAATCTTTCCAGTTCCTCTTTAAAGCCCCATGGTGTGATTCCCCAGCCCAGGTTGTTTGCTGGCCACTCAGGAAGAGTAATTCTCTGAGCTCCCTTTACAGCATTTGATGTGTAGTAGTTCATGCCGAAGAAATCGAAGAATTCACCTTTCTTCTTTGTGAATCCGAGAGGGAATATGAGTTTTCCGTATCCCATGGCATAGGTAAGTGCTGTATGGAAACCTCTGTCGTAGAAGAAACATCCTATTCTGTCAAAAAGGCTGTTTTTTCTAAGGGGGAAGAAATGATTGATGTTAAGTGCAATACCTACTTCTGCTTCTGGAATGATACGGTGAATCAGACTGTAGGTTTCGGTATGGCATTTTGCCATATTCCTGTATATACGCAGAAGCTTCATGAAGTCCTTTTCTTCATTTATCCATTCACCAAGAAGAAAGCAGCTTGTAGCATATACGTTTGGTTCATTTATGGTGCAGAAGGAAGTAACAAGTCCCTTGAGATTTTCTGCTACATACTCTGCATATTCTGTAAAGCAGCGGACAGAGTCCGGACTGTCAAAACCGCCAAGGTCATCGAACCACAAAGGGTTTGAGAAATGATGAAGTGTAACAAGGACATCAATTCCTTTTTCTTTAAGGTAGTTTATCTCATCGATATAGTGGGACATTGCCTCATTACAAAAATGACCCTCTTCTGGTTCAATTCTTGACCACTCGAGGGACATTCTGTAGATTTCAAGGCCCATCTCACTCATAAGGTCGATATGGGCCCTGTAGTTTTTCCAGTGCATATTTCCCTGAATAGAGGAGGAGCCGTCTTTTGTTTTTGTTCCGTCCTTTGGCCAGCGGTACCATGTATTGTTTTTATCTTCACCCTCAATCTGTGTTGCTGCTGTTGCAACACCCAGTTTCAGGTCTTTTCTTAATGTGTATCCGTTCACTAGATTTCACCGATATTTGGTTTTTTCTTTATATACAGTCTTGCATCGTATGGAAGGAAGTTTTCTGAATATGCCTTCACATAGTTTGAAAGAACAATTTCATAACCTGTAAGGTCAAGTTTTGTATTAGGGATAACCTTTTCACTGAAGTTGCATACGACAAGTGCGATGGCATCATCGTTTTCTCTTGTATATGCAGAGGTTCCTGTCATTTTCAAGAAGAAGTTCAAATCTTCCTTTCTGAAGGACCTTTTCACTTCTCTTTAATCTGATACGTTCCTTGTACCATGTCTAGAGGGAGTCGTGATCTCTCATTTCAGCCTTTGCATTTACCTTATCCTTGTCAGGGTTTACCTTGAGCCAAGGTTCAGCTGTTGAGAAGCCGGCATATTCTGAGCTGTCCCACTGCATTGGTGTTCTTGCATTGTCGCGGGAAACATCATACATATGCTTACCTATGAGCATTTTGATGAATGGGTGCTTCTTTGCCATCTTATGCATACGCATAAGTTCAACATCCTGATAATCGTTAAGGTCCTTTGAACCTATATTTGTCATACCAAGTTCCTGACCCTGATAGATGAATGGCGTACCTCTTAACATAAAGTAGCAGAGAGCAAGCATCTTTGATGAGTAGTTCTTGTACTCAGGACTGTCAGTAGTTCCGAATCTTCCAACGGAACGTCTCTGGTCATGGTTTTCAATGAAAAGAGAATTCCAGCCAACATCAGCTAATCCATACTGGTATTTTGCAATTCTTTCCTTGAATCTCTTGAGTTTGAACTTTCTGTAGAGATACTTTACTCCGAAGTAGTTGTCTGTATCAGTATGTTCAAAGTTGAAGATCATATTGAGTTCTTTTCTTCTTGTAGTTGTGAAGAGTCTCGCATCAGAAACATTTGAAAGGGCAGTTTCGCCGATTATAGTGCAGTCATAGTTTCTGAAGGCATATTTGTAGAGACGTCTCATGTATTCATGAATTCTAGGACCATTGATGAAGTTCTTTCTTCCTCTTAAGAATAGTGCAGGTGCACCGTTTCTGAACTTCTGGTTTTTGCTGATAACATTGATAACGTCACATCTGAATCCATCAACACCCATATCAAGCCAGAACTTGATCATTTTTACAATCTGTGTTCTCATTGGCTTGCTGTCCCAGTTAAGGTCAGGCTGATCTTTTGAGAAGAGATGGAGATAGTAGTCATTTGTACCATGGATTCTTTCCCATGTGGAACCTCCGAAGAAACCTGTCCAGTTTGTAGGTGGCAGGAGTCCTTCACGTCTTCCGTGGCGAATAATATAGAAGTCTCTGTATGGAGAGTCAGGATTTGATATTGCATCCTTGAACCATGGGTGTTCGCTTGAAGTGTGATTTACAACAAGGTCCATAATTACTCTGATTCCTGCAGCATGCATCTTATCAAGCATTTCCTTGAAATCTTCCATTGTTCCAAAAGGAGGATAAATATTATAGTAGTCGGAAACATCATAGCCATTATCCTTCTGTGGTGAATCATAAACTGGAGAAAGCCATACGCAGTTTACTCCAAGATCCTTAAGATAGTCTATTTTTGATATGATTCCCTGAATATCACCAATTCCATCTCCGTTTGAGTCGCAGAATGAACGTGGATAAATCTGATAGATTACGGAATCTCTATACCAATGTGTATGTCTCATAATGAGCCCCCTAAAAGTAATATTTTTCTACTCTAATATTATCATAATGCGGTTATGTATTCAATGAAAAACATGGTATACATTTTGTTGCTCATATACAAAATATATATGGAATTTTGTATTTCAGGGATAATGTGATACAATAAACCCAGATATTTCGTGTTATTAACTGAAGTATGACAAAAAAACAGGGAGAATTATATGAAACTCATTGTAATCGATGTCCAGAAGGGCATAATGAAAGAAGATATATATATGGGAAGTGTTGTGCTTTCAAATATAGAAAAGCTCATTTATGAAGCAAGAATGAATGATGTTGAAATAATATTTGTAAGACATGATAGAGGTGAAGGTTCTGATTTAACTATTGGTCAGGAAGTACATAATATATGTGATGAAATAAAACCACTTCCATCTGAAAAGGTATTTGATAAAAAGATAAACAGCATGTTTGGAAATTCAGAGCTTAAAGAGTATCTTCTATCATCTTCAGACAGAGACCTTATGATTACAGGACTTAAGACGAACTTCTGTATAGATGCATCCATAAAATCAGCCTTTGACCTTGGTTTTAAGGTTACAGTTCCTGAATACTGCAATTCAACAACAGGAAGCAGATTCATGAGTGGGGAAACAACATACGAATACTATAACACACTGATCTGGCCAGGAAAGTTTGCTGAAATCGTAAGTTTTAAAAAAGCGCTTCTGATGCTTAAAACAGAATAGTTCTGGAATTATCAGTTTTCCCCTTGACCTTCCACCTTGTGGAAGGTGTAGATATATGAGTAAAGAATAAGAAAAGAGGTATATTCATGCTAAAGATTAACAACCTTACAAAAAAATATGGTGAAAAGAAGGCAGTAGACAGCCTTACTCTTCACATCAGACCTGGCGAAGTATATGGCTTTATCGGTCATAATGGTGCAGGAAAGACAACTACTCTTAAAAGTATTGCCTGCATTCATCCTTTTGATGAGGGCGAAATACTTGTAGACGGCATATCTGTAAAAGATAATTCAATGGAAGTAAAAAGAAGAATTGCATATATTCCTGACAATCCAGATATCTATGAATATATGACAGGACTTCAGTATCTCAATTTCATTTCAGATATCTTCAATGTATCAAAGGAAGAAAGAACAGAAAAAATCAAGAAGTATGCTGAACTTTTCGAACTTCAGTCAAATCTGAATGACCTTGTGGCATCATACTCCCATGGTATGAAGCAGAAGCTTGCAGTTATTTCAGCACTTATTCATGATCCAAAGCTCATCCTTATGGATGAACCATTTGTTGGACTTGACCCTAAGGCATCCCATACACTCAAGGGTATCATGAGAGAAATCTGTGATAATGGAGGTGCAATCTTCTTCTCAACACATGTTCTTGATGTAGCAGAAAAACTCTGCGACAAAATTGCAATCATAAAAGCTGGAAAGCTTGTTAAGGCTGGAACTATGGAAGAGGTAAAGGGAGACGAATCTCTTGAAAGCGTATTCCTTGAACTGGAGGGTGAAAATGCTTAAGGTCCTACATAAAAAACAGAGGAGTGCACTATACTATGCTCTCTTCAAGGGCAAGAAAAAGGGAAGTATGAGCGGTAAGGGAACCATAATTACGCTGATGCTTCTGTTCCTGTTTTCTTTTGTATCACTCCTTTTCGCCTTTGTTGGAACAAGTTTCATGTTCTCTGACATACTTTTTCCAGTTGAAATGTTCTGGCTGTACTTTGGACTTATGGCAGCTATATCCATATTTGTTTCGGCATTTGCAGATGCATTTTCAACAGCAACAACTCTCTATGCTGCAAAGGATGATGAGTTCCTGAGAACTCTTCCAATAAAGGAAAGCACAATCCTTATGTCAAGGATTGTGAGTGTATTCATTCTTGGATTCATTTTCAACTTTTCTGTAATGGCACCAGCCTACGGAGTATACTGGGCATTTATGGGATTCAGCTGGAAGACACTTGTTGCAGCACTTATTATGCTTCCAGTAAGCACAGTACTGATTACTGTTGTTACATGCATAATTGCATATGTAATCCATGAGATTTCAGTAAAGGTGAAGAGCAAGATTGTAACAGCACTTATTACTATCAGTATGCTTGTTGGCATATATTATTTCATATATTTCAGAATGAATACAGCTCTTGAAAAGCTTATGGAAAACATCTTTACAATAGGTGAAGTAATGAAAAACAGGGTATGGTTCATCTACCTCATCGGTCAGGCTTTCTCTGGAGATTTCATTTCCATACTTCTTTTCACAGCAATTACTGCAGCCCTTTTTGCTGTAACACTTTCGGTTCTTTCATATTCCATGAGACATGAAAAGAAAAAAGGATATACAAAGAAAGAAACTGAAGTAAAGGGAAGTGACATAAAGGTATCTTCTGTTGAAAGAACTCTTTTCAGAAAAGAACTGAGACACTTTGTAAATTCCTTCCCATACCTTCTTAACTGCGGACTTTCTGCAGTAATGTTCATCATTGCAGCAGTAGCTTTGGCAGTAAAGGCAGGAGACCTTGTTCCACTTCTTTCCATGATGGGTGCAGATGTGATTTTAGATGCAATGCCACTGGCAGTTTCAGCTGTAGCAGTACTGCTTTCAGCTATGGGTACTGTTACTGCACCTGCACTGTCACTTGAAGGAAGAAGCATCTGGATACTCAAGTCTCTTCCGGTTGATCCAAAGGCAGTTTTCCGTTCAAAGTCAAAGCTGTTTATATTTGCTGACATAATACCTGCAATGGTACTGGTAACTGTAGCTTCAATATCATTTAAAATGGATATACTTACAGCACTTGTTATGGCAGTGCTTACACTGTCACTTCTTACCGTAATTTCAGAAGCAGGTATGGTACTTGGCATAAAGCATGTAAACCTTTCCTGGGACAATGAAACGGTTGCAGTAAAGCAGGGTGTACCAGTACTGTTCATAATGCTTATCGGTTTCCTTCTTGCACTTCTTACAGGTGGAATCGGATTTTTGCTTGCAGGAAAAATAGATCTTCGAATCATAATGGGAGTTCTTACTCTTCTCTCACTTGCTGCAGTATTCCTTCTTGAAAAGTGGATAATGACAAAAGGTGTAAAGATTTTCAATGAACTTTAGAGTAATGCCACAGGAATTTCCTGTGGCATTTTTTGATGAATTATGATAGTATATGCGAGTAAAAGTATTGTATTCAGCGAGGTTTTTATGAGAAAAAGACTTTTTGAAATAATTGAACTTTCCAAAGAGGAGGACAAGTGGAGTAAGGTATATGATACCATCATGTTTACTCTTATCATCTTTTCTGTTATTCCTCTCTTCTTCAAGGGAACAAATGTGGTATTCTTCTGGGTTGACAAGATTACAGTATCAGCATTTATCCTTGACTATATCTTAAGATGGTGGACGGCAGATCTGAAGTGGCCAAAGCAGAAGAAGTTCGTATGTTATCTTCTTTATCCATTCTCATTCTTTGGACTTATTGACCTTTTCTCAATACTTCCATCAATTACAGTCCTCAGTCAGAGTCTTAAGGTACTCCGTCTTTTAAGACTTGGAAAGGCATTCAGAGTTTTAAGAATTCTAAGATACTCAAAGAGCTTCAACATTATCGTAACTGTAATGAAGAGGGAAAGAAAACCGCTTTTTGCAGTCTGTCTTCTTGCTGTAGGTTATATTGTCATGTCAGCTCTTGTCATGTTCCAGGCTGAGCCGGACACATTTGATACATTCTTCGATGCATTCTACTGGGCAACAGTTACTCTTACAACAGTAGGATACGGCGACCTTTATCCTGTGAGTGAAATAGGAAGGCTTGTAAGTATGATTTCATCCTTTATGGGTATTGCAATCGTAGCTCTTCCAACAGGTATTATTACAGCAGGTTTCGCAAAGGAAATCGAAGTAGAAAGCAGACAGCGTTACAGACATTTTGAATAAGGTTGTGGCAGGAAAACCTGCCACTTTTTATATACATAAAAGGGAGAAAAGGTAGATATGAAAGTTACAGTAATAAACGGAAGTCCTAAAGGAGACTACAGTATTACAGTGCACACAGTAAAATATATGGAAAAGCATAATCCTGATATAGAATTCACATACATAAATGCAGGAGCAAAGATAAAATACTATGAGAAGCATATGAGCGAGGTTATTCCAGCTCTCATTTCAGCAGACCTTATTCTTTTCAGCTATCCTGTATATACATTCCTTGTCCCATGCCAGCTCCACAGGTTTATTGAGCTCTTAAAGGAACATAATGTTTCCCTTAAGGATAAGTTCGTTTCACAGATTTCAACATCAAAACACTTCTATGATGTTACAGCACATAACTTCATAAAGGAAAACTGTTTCGATCTTGAGATGAAATATGTAAAAGGGTTATCAGCAGATATGGATGACCTTAAGACTGAGAAGGGAAGAAAGGATGCTCTTAACTTTATGGACTATTTAAAGTGGTGCATGGAAAATGACATATATGAAGAGTTCCCTCCAATTTCTGAAAAGACTGAGCCGGTTTCTACGACTGTTCCTTCTCCTGCATGTTCAGATAAAAAAGGTGACATTGTAATTGTTGCAGATTTAAAAGAAGACGATATCAGTCTTCAGAATATGATAAAAAGGTTTGAAGCAAAATCAAAGAGAAATACAAGAGTAGTAAACATCCATGATTTTCCTTTTAAAGGTGGATGCATTTCATGCTTCAACTGCGCAACTGATGGAAAGTGTATATATATGGATGGCTTTGACACACTTTTAAGAGACAGCATTCAGAAAGCAGAAGCAATTGTTATCGCTTTCTCAATCAGGGATCACTCCATGGGCTCCATCTTCAAAACCTATGATGACAGGCAGTTCTGTAATGGCCATAGAACAGTTACAATGGGGATGGGTTTCGGATATTTTGTAAGCGGAAACTACTCAAAAGAAAAGAATCTTCAGATGGTAATAGAAGGAAGAGCTGAAGTAGGAAACAATTTCCTCTGCGGGGTTGCAACAGATGAATTTAATCCGGATGAAGAGATTGATACACTTTTAAAGCGTATGGAATATGCAATAGAAAAGGGCTATGTGCAGCCATCAAACTTCCTTGGTGTTGGCGGCATGAAGATATTCCGTGACCTTATCTGGGGAATGCAGGGACTTATGAAGGCGGATCACAGATTCTATAAATCTCATGGCCAGTATGACTTCCCACAGAAGAAAAGAGGTTTGATGTATGCTTCATACCTTATTGGTGCCATGATGGGTAACAGAAAGCTCATGGAAAAGGCAGGAGGAAAAGTAAAAGAAGGAATGATCATGCCATATAAAAAGGTGCTTGAAAAGTATTAGATAAAAACAGGAGAAGCAGTTGCTCTCCTTATTTCTATTTAACTATTTCATTGGAATCAAGAACAATTGTGAATGGTCCGTCATTTAAAAGCTCAACCTTCATGTCTGCACCGAAGATTCCGCGTTCAACTGTTGGAACACTCTTCTTGCATTCGCCGATAATATATTCATACATGTCGTTTGCCATGTCAGGCTTTCCTGCATTGATGAAGCTTGGACGGTTACCTTTCTTGCAGTCTGCATAGAGTGTGAACTGTGATATTAAGAGGAGCTCTCCTCCTACCTGGTCGAGGGAAAGATTTGTCTTTCCGTTTTCATCTTCAAAGATTCTAAGTCCAATCATCTTCTGAACCATCTTGTCAGCAATTTCCTTTGTGTCGTCATTGCTTACACCAATCAGAACAAGGAATCCTTTTCCGATCTTACCAACAACTTCATTATCAACTGTAACTGATGCCTTTGTTACTCTCTGAATTACAAATTTCATTTCTATCTATCTCCATTTCAAATATTTACTTATGATACATATACTTTATCAAAAAGAGGGGATTCTTTCAAGTATACAGAGATTCGCTACTTTAATCATTTGATTAAGGCTATATGAGTATGATATAATGTTATTCCGTGACTGACATTATAAGTCGCACACGCAATTATACTATATTAATCAAAAAAGAGGTAGATTATGAAAGAAAAGAAAAAACTTGGGCTCGTTCCAAAACTCATCATCGCAATCATTTTAGGTATCCTTATCGGACAGTTCCTCCCAGAAGCAGTATGCAGAATCGTTGTAACTTTATCAGGATTATTCAGCACATTCCTTAAGTTCATCATTCCACTTATGATTCTTGCCTATGTTACAATGGGTATTGCAGACCTTACTCAGGGTGCAGGAAAACTTTTACTTATCACTGTAGCTCTTGCATACGGAAGTACATTAATCGGTGGTACCGCAAGCTATATCGTATCATCAACACTCTTCCCAAGCTTCATGAACGCATCAGCTCTTGAAAAGATTGCAGCAACAGCAGATGCATCCCTTGCAAGCTATATCAGCATTTCATTAAAGCCAATCCTTGATACACTTTCAGCTGTAGCTCTTGCATTTGTTCTTGGATTATGCTTATCAACATTAAGAGGAAAGACAATCGGAAACACTTTATATGACGGAATGAAGGATTTCTCAGGAATCATTGACAAGGTTCTTCACTCAGTTATCATTCCACTCCTTCCTTTATACATCTGCGGTACATTCGTAGATATGACATATTCAGGAAAGACATTTGCAATCCTCAGCATCTTATGGAAGGTATTCATCGTTGTAATTTTAATGCACCTTATCTATATCGTGCTCCAGTTCATCGTTGCAGGTACTGTTTCAAAGAAGAATCCTCTTACACTCATCAAGAACCAGATTCCTGGATATACAACAGCTCTCGGTACTCAGTCATCAGCAGCTACAATTCCTGTAAACCTTGAATGTGCAGCAAATGATGGTATTTCTGAACAGATCAGAAACTTCGTAGTTCCACTCTGTGCAAATATTCACATGGCAGGTTCCATGATTACAATCACTGCATGTGCAACAGCAGTATGCCTTATGAACAACCTTCCAATCAGCATTGGAACAGTAATTCCTTTCATCATGACTCGTGGTGGTGCAATGGTAGCATCCCCAGGCGCTCCTGGCGGATCAATCATGACAGCTCTTCCATTCCTTTATATGGTTTTCGGTCCAGAAGCAGGTAACCCTGATGGAGCAATCTGTGCAATCATGGTTGCACTCTACATCACTCAGGACAGCTTCGGTACAGCATGTAACGTAAGTGGAGACAATGCTATTGGTGTAATTGTAGAATCAATCTACAGCAGATTTATCAAAAAGTAGTTTTAAATAATTTGGAGTGAAAAATGGCAAATATCAGTGCTTTTGAAGTATTGGGACCAAATATGATTGGTCCTTCCAGTTCACACACAGCAGGTGCATGTTCTGTAGCATTCCTTGCACAGAAGATGATTAAGCACCCGATAACAGAAGTTAAATTCACACTTTACGGCTCCTTTGCTCATACCTATGCAGGTCATGGTACGGATAGAGCCTTACTTGGTGGAATCCAGGGCTTTGATACTGACGACAAGAGAATCCGTGATTCCTTTAAAATCGCAGATGAGAATGGACTCAAGTATACCTTTGTTCCAGATGATACAGTTGAAGATATCTATCCTAATACTGTAGATATTGAAATGAAGAATGCAGAAGGAAAGACTGTAACAGTAAGAGGTGAATCTATAGGAGGCGGAAAAGTAAAAATCGTAAAGATCAACGGAGTAGATGTTGAATTTACCGGCGAATACAGTGCCCTTATTGTTACTCAGCAGGATGTAAGAGGAGTCGTAGCCCATATTACTGCAGTATTAAGCCACCTTGGTGTAAACATTGCATTCATGAGACTCTTCAGAGAAGACAAAGGTCAGATTGCATATACAATCGTTGAAACAGATGGAAGACTTCCAGCAAGCGTTGTTGAATTCATTCTGGATAATCCGAATGTAAAAGATGCAATGATTGTACAGTAGGGAGGAGGGAATATTTATGATTAATTTCAGGACAGCAGAAGAACTCTTAGAATTATGCAGTGAACATTCCACTACAATCTCAGATATCATGAAAAGAAGAGAATGTGACCTTACTGAAAAGACTGAAGAGGAAATCACAGCACGTATGATGAAGTCACTTCAGATTATGAAGGATTCAGTAAGAGACGCAATAGATGTACCACAGAAGTCCATGGGTGGTCTTATTGGTGGTGAATCAAAGAAACTTCATGACCACTACCATGCAGGTAAATCCATTGCAGGAGATCTTGTATCCCATGCTATTGCATACTCAATGGGTGTGCTTGAAGTAAATGCATCAATGGGCCTTATTGTTGCAGCTCCAACTGCAGGTTCATCTGGTGTTATTCCAGGAGTAATCCTTGCTCTTCAGAAGGAATATGATTTAAAGGATGAAGAACTTGTAGATGCACTTTTCAATGCCAGTGCCATCGGATATCTTGCAATGAACAATGCAACAGTTGCAGGTGCAGTAGGCGGATGTCAGGCAGAAATAGGGGTAGCAGCAGCTATGGCAGCATCAGCTGCTGTAGAACTTATGGGAGGTACTCCAAAGCAGTGTACCGAAGCAGCATCAACAGTCCTTATGAATATGCTTGGTCTTGTATGTGACCCTGTAGGCGGACTTGTTGAATATCCATGCCAGAACAGAAATGCATCAGGTGCAGCCAATGCAATCATTGCAGCTGAAATGAGCCTTGCTGGAATCAGCCAGCTTATTCCACTTGATGAAATGATGGATATTATGTACACAGTAGGAAGAAAGCTTCCACCAGAATTAAGAGAAACAGCTCTTGGCGGTTGTGCAACAGCACCAAGCGCATGTGCAAGATGCAAGATTCTTCACAACTAGAAAGTATAACGAAATGACCAGGTGAAAACCTGGTCATTTTTAATAGAATATTCTTTTTTTATACTATGCTTCGATACGTTCGTATACTTCTTTTATGAGGGTACCCACGTCTTCAGGATGATGGGCATCAGATGCTGGCATGATTTTTACTCCATGCTTTTTGAAAACATCAAGAAGTTCATCGGAAAGGCCCACATCCTTATGGTGATAACGGTAGTTGCAGCCTGTATTGCATTCGCCGTACATATCATATTCCTTTAAGAGTTCAGCCAGTGCATCATATGTCTCCTTAAGGTCATATGATGGATAGTAGTTGAAAAGCTTTATGGTATCAGGATGTGCAAGCTGTGTAAAGATTCCTGATTTCACACAGGAGAATACCAGGTCATAGTAGCGTCTGTAGATATGGTCTGTATCAAACTTTGACCAGAGGAGTTCCTCTGAGAATGGCATATCATAGAGGATTCCATCAACTGAATGGATTGCACCTACAAGGAAATCAAAGTGATAGTCCTTAAGCACACTCTTAATATATTCTTCAGCCTGAGGTGTGTAGCACACTTCAAGACCATAGCTTACCTTAACAGGAAGATCCATCTTTTTGATTCTTTCCATCAACTCTACATATGTAGAAAGGTGGTCTCTGAACTTAAGGTTTCTGTTATTGAGCCATGTGTCCTGCACTTCATATTCTCTTAAGTCACTGTATACCGGTTCAAATTCAATGAAGCGGTGTGTATGGTCGAGAATCTGAATTTCTGAAAGTCCCATATCTTTTGCATGCTCCACAAACTGAAGAACATATTCTTCAGTAAGAGGTCCATATTCAAGGTGCATATGTCCGTCTTTCATAGTTTTCTCCTTTACCTGTTTACTTTCTTTCCTTTTATGAATACGTATTTTACTTCAGTATCAATGTCGAATGGGCATCCATCAGTGATTACGATATCACCATGCTTTCCGACTTCGATGGAACCTACAAGGTCATCAATCTGAGCGTGCTTTGCAGCATTGATTGTAATGGCCTTTAATGCATCAAATGGCTTCATACCAGACTTTACTGCAAGTCCTGCACAGAGTGGAAGATATTCCTGTGGAATTACAGGGGAGTCAGTAATAATTGAAACCTGACATCCGGCATTTGCAAGGATTCCAGGTGTTGCAAAAGTCTTGTTTCTAAGTTCTATCTTGCTTGCATTTGAAAGTGATGGTCCGACTGCCATAGGAATATCCTTTTCCTTTGCGAGTTCCTCAACAATCATGTGGCCTTCAGTTACATGTTCAAGTGTGAGTCTTAAATTGTATTCCTTTGCAACTCTTATGGCACTGAAGATATCATCTGTTGCATGAGCATGAGCTTTAAGAGGCATCTTTCTTTCAATTACAGGAATCATCGCTTCAAGTTTCTGATCGTATGGTGGTTTCTTTGTGATATCATCACCTGCAGCATCCTTTTTGGCTTTATACTCAATAGTCTTTTCAAGAAGGTTTCTTAAGTTTGCCTGAGTTGACATTCTTGTCATATTGCCTTTTTCCTTATGTACATTCTTTGGGTTTTCACCAAAGGCACATTTCATGGCAACATTGTCTCTCACAATCATATCATCGGAACGCTTTCCGATTGTCTTGATTGTAGTAAAGGTGCCACCTACAACATTGGCAGAACCAGGGCCTGTACATACAGTAGTTACTCCTGCATTTGCAGCATGCTGGAATGCAGGGTCCATAGCCTTTACTCCGTCGATTCCTCTTAAGTATGGAGTACATACATCCCCACGTTCGTTATAGTCTCTTCCTTCAAATCCCATACCATATCCATCGAGTCCGATATGACCATGAGCTTCTACGAATCCAGGATAAACCTGAAGACCTTCAGCATCTACTACATCTGCTTTTTCACATACAATATTTTCTGCAATTTCCTTTATGATGCCATCAGCTATGAGGATGTCTGCCTTGAAACTTTGTTCCTTTACGGCATCATGAATATTTCCGTTCTTGATTAATAACATATACTACCTCTTTTTCAGAATATATTTTAAAGTCATTTATATACCAGATACTGATTAGATTATATCACATATGTTTTTTTCATAAAACTCCATAAATGGTTCCGCATAAAATGTTTTGATGTGGTATACTTTTTAAAAAAGCAGAGGGTAGTATATGAGTAAGAATTTTGATGAAAATCTTCTTTATGAGGATGTGGATAACGGAAGTTCCTTAAGAGGAATACTTGGCGCATTTATTGGAGCATTAATAGGTTCAATTCCATGGTTTATTGCTTATGCATTTCTTGACTTTTTCTCGGCATGGCTCGGTGCACTTGTGGGCTTTACATCCCTTTACGGGTACAAAAAAATGGGAGGAGTAAAAGATACAAAAAAAGCAACTGTAGTAACACTTTTAACTTCAGCTGCTGCAATAGTAATATCTATGATATCAGCGCTCCTTTTCCTTCTTGTAAGAGAACCGGATTTCATAGAAGTGGCTGAAGAATTCAATGTTCCTGTTCTTTCACTTGCATGGAGTGCTGTATTCAGTGTAGACAGTCTTCCATATATTCTTCCTAATCTTGGAATAGGTCTTTTCCTTGGCGTACTTGGAATCTTCTTTACAAGAAACAGTGTTCTAAAATATACAGAGCCTGATAAATATGAAGAAAGATTCATGTCACCTTTGAAAATGCAGGGAACAGAAAGTGATTCGGACAGCGAATCTGTAGTATCTGATTTTACTGTAAGGGAAAAGAAAAGTACTCTCATAGCTTTATACGTATGCGCTGCAATCTTCATTATATTTGCAGCAGGTTTATTGATTGTAGCGGGATATATTATTATAGAAGAGGACGAGGATATTGGACTTGCCGTTCTGTTCAGTGTTATGGGACTTGTTTTTCTTTTCGTCAGTGTTCTTCTTATCTCACACAAGAAAAGAAGAGTACTTGTACGTGGCACTGGTATTGAAGCATCTCCAGTCTTGGGAAAGACTAAATATTTCAGTGTAGATGAGATTGGAACTGCAAGACCTG
>JAKSSM010000040.1 GCA_024403065.1 Clostridia bacterium
AATAACTTTCTTAATCCTTCGTGTTCTCTTAATACCTGAAGAGTAACGTCAGCGTGGTTCTTAGTGTAACCATTTCCGATGATCATGTTTACGTCCTTACCAACACCTTCTGCACCAAGAGCTGCTGCAGTGAATGATGTTGCCATTGAGAAGAAGTAAACTGTTCCGTCATCCTTACAAGCAAGGATTGAAGCCATTTCAGTGTTAGGAACTGATACGCAGTTGATTACTACGTCGAATAATTCGCCCTTTGTCTGTTCCATAGCCATTTCATACATACCCACTGCATCTGGAGCGTTGATTTCAACATATGCATGAGCAAGGTCTAAAGCTTCTGCTCTCTTGATTGAGTTCTTTGTACCAGCGCATACTACGAGTCCGTCTGGACCTACTCTCTTCTTTGCTTCGTATAAGCAGAGAAGTCCTGACTTTCCGCCACCACCGATTACGAGAACCTTCTGGTTAAGCTGGCAAAGCTTAGCAGCCTGTGCAGGAGCACCAGCTACGTCAAGAGCTGATAAAGCAGTCTTTTCTGGCATATCTGCTGGAATCTTTCCATAGATACCTGACTGGAAGAGAATTGCCTTACCCTTGATGTCAACCTGGTCAATTGCAGGTCTCATTTCAACGATTTCGTCGATTCTTAATGGAGTAAGTGAAAGGGAAACGAGTGTAGCGATCTTATCACCAACCTTGAGGTCTCCAACATACTTAGGTCCGATTTCTTCTACTGTTCCAAGAAGCATTCCGCCTGAACCAGTCCATGGGTTCTTGTGCTTACCAGCGTTAGCAACGATTTCCTTCATCTTGTTGCCGATAGCTTCCATTTCTTCCTTTGTTGTTACTTCAGCAGGCTTCTTGTTTAATACTCTCTTGCAGATTTCTGTGAATGAAGCTGAGTCGATGTTAAGAGTCTTAACGTCGATAAGTACTTCGTTGTCCCAGATTTCCATGTCGTTATCAATCTTGTCTGCTGGCTGTGGTAAAATTCCCTTTGGGGAAATTACTCTGTGTGTACCGTATGGGTTTCCACCTGTTTTCATTTTGGTTTTCCTCCTAGAAAAAATATTCTGTGTTAAATGTAGCCGGTGATGCCGGATACGCTAACTAACTGTTGATTGTACTTCCGTACACCTGTATATTTTGCAAGAATCATGCCATGCCACATATTTTATATATTTATTCGAAAATGCATCTGTATATGGCTGATTCCTCTTGTATTTTAACCGATACACTGGATATTTGGAAGAATGTATCAAAATGTATACATTATACCGAATCGAAAACGACTCACCATATAAAAACGCGAACCGAAAATGGTTCGCGCATCTTTAAAGGTCATATTTTGTCTTTTTTCTCACAAGCTGGGTCTGGGAAATACCGATGGCTTTCGCGGCCTTTCTTGTGGAACCGTATTTTTTGAGAGCATACTTTATGAGGCTCTTTTCATACTCGTTTACCGTTTCTTCAAGGTTGATTTCAGGACCTTCTTCCTTTTCCAGTTCTTCCATCCTTTCAAAGCTGTTTTCAAAGAGCTCGTTGTGGGTTTCCTTCATTACATCCATAAGGGTAATATTCTCGCCCTTTGCTGCAATAATGAGTCTCTGGACCACGTTTTCAAGTTCTCTGATGTTTCCCGGCCAGGAAAGATTCATGAGATAGTCGACTGCAGAATCATCAATACCAATCTTCTTTCCGAAAGTTTCACCGTATTCAGAAAGGAAATGTCCTACAAGTGAAGGAATGTCCTCTTTTCTTTCATTAAGAGGCGGAATTCTGATAGGTACTACATTCAGTCTGTAGTAGAGGTCTCGTCTGAAGCTTCCCTCTTCAATCATCTCTTCAAGATCACGGTTTGTGGCAGAGATTATTCTTACATTTGTCTTGATTGGTGTAGTTCCACCTACTCTGAAGAATTCGCCGTCCTGGATGACACGGAGGAACTTTGCCTGCATATCAAGAGGCATTTCTCCTATTTCGTCAAGGAACATGATACCGTTGTTTGCAACTTCAAAGTACCCTTTCTTTCCACCTGCATTTGCACCAGTGAATGAACCCTTCTCATATCCGAAGAATTCAGATTCTATAAGGGATGGGGATATGGCACCACAGTTGATTTTAATGAACGGCTGCATCTTTCTGTCAGAGTTTCTCTGAATCATGTTTGCAGCTTTTTCCTTACCTACACCGGTATCTCCGAAGATGATTACGTTACAGTCATACTTTGAGACCTTGAGAAGATCTTCAAGTACCTTTTCCATGGAAGGGCTTACAGATACAAAGTCTTCAAGAAGTGCCTGTTCAGATATTACCTTGTTGTAGAGGGTAGGTCTTGTCTGGGTTTCTATCTCATTTCTTCTGCTTCTTATGGTCTCGATATTTTCAAAACTTGACGAAAGCTCCTTTGCAAGCTCAATATCAAGCTTGTCATAATCCTCGATATATCCTTCTGCACCCAGGATGTTGAGACTCTTTGACACCGCTTCAGTAATATATACGGCAATATTCAGGTTGTTTATGAGGTTTGCGAATATAACTGTACCCTTATCCTTTGTTGCAAGGACATTGATTGTTTCAGCACCTGGAATTTCTGCACAGTTTACAGAGATATCAAAGTATGAGTCGTATTCCAGTCTTTCAATGCATTCTACAGGTTTAAGGATATCCATAAAATGAACCTGATTGAAGACATAGCTAATAAGCCTGTCAAGCTCCGCTCCTCTAACCTTTACCTCTGTCTTCTTGTCAAGAATACATACGATTTCAGCCTTTATTCCCGACATTCTCCTTATAACATATCCATAGATGATACTTGTAATCATGTTGTTTCCAACAATGAGGAATCTGTTTTCGTTATGCACAATCTTGCTTAAACGGTATACGGTTCCCGACTCATCGAAGATGTACATAAGAAGATTGACAGGATCTTTTTCTGTAACCTTTACAAGGTTGATGCTGTCTTTAAGTATTGCATATCCTGTTACTTCAATCTGGTTATATGTATAGTCTATTTCACCAATTGACTCGATGTATAAAGGAATTGATGCAAGGGACGCGTTGGCAATGACCTTGTCGCCTACGCTTAATCCTCTTTCTGCACACGCAATTCCAATCTGTTCAATTACACCATAGGCAATTCCACCTGTATCAGTGATAGGGTTATGGAACTTTCCACGGTGAATAACGATATCTACAATCTTCTGTCTGATTTTCTCTTCGTTATAGTTTGCTTCAGTGCAGATCTGTTTGAAATTTGTTCTTTCAAGCTGAATCCTTTTGACTGCCATTCGTATTTCCCCCGGATAAAGAGATCTCTGATTATCCAGCATCCATGCAGATGTAGGGAGTACAAATTTAGGTTCAAGGACTCTTCTTGTGCCATATGAATCCATTTTGTGTTCACTCCTTTAAAACAGGTGATTCGAAATCGGTTCGAAATCCACCTGTTTCACATAATATCCTATTGGCACGGCTTTTGCAATAATATATGGGTGAAAAGAAAAAAATATTTATTTTTCAATATGCATATTAAAAAAGATTAAGAAAAGAGGAATTGAAAATGGAAAAGATTACATCAACATTAAGACTCAGAATGTCCGCTAAAGATGCTCACTACGGTGGAGAACTCGTAGACGGAGCACACATGGTACACCTTTTCGGAGACGTAGCTACTGAACTCCTTATCAAGCTTGACGGAGACGAAGGTTTATTCTGTGCTTATGATAACGTAGAATTCTTAGCTCCTACATATGCTGGAGACTACATCGAAGCTTACGGTGAAATCGACAAGATCGGAAACACTTCAAGACACATGGTATTTGAAGCTAGAAAGGTTATCGTTTCAAGAAAGGACATCAACGATTCAGCTGCTGACTTCCTTGAAGAACCAATCGTAGTTGCAAGAGCTTCCGGAACTTGCGTAACTCCAAAGGCAATGAAGAGAAAGTAATCTCGTTTTTAGAGTTTTTAATTAATTGAAGTTTTCGAAATTACTAATACATCTTTTACTGAAAAGGTCCCTGCATCTGCAGGGACTTTTTCTTTCCATAAAAAATGCCCAGAATTCTAGGCATTTCTAAGATATTCAATTTCTTCTCTTGTAAGTTTTCTGTAGTGGCCTGTAAGAAGTCTTCCGATCTTTATGTTTCCGATGGCAATTCTTTCAAGTTCAAGAACAGGATTTCCAAGAGTCTTGAACATGTCACGGACTTCGTGGTTCTTTCCTTCACAGATGGATACTTCAACAGTTGTTGTTCCCTTGTCCCACTTTACAATTTCAACCTTTGCAGGCTTTGTAACATATGGACCAACGTCTACACCTTTTCTCAGCTTTCTTGCTTTTTCTTCTGAAAATACACCATTTACTCTTGCACGGTATGTTTTGTAGATTTCATGCTTCGGGTGTGAAACGTGATATGCAAAATCACCGTCATTTGTCATAATGAGGATACCTGATGTATTGTAGTCAAGACGTCCTACAGGGAATACTCTTGCTGTAACATCAGTCATAAGGTCAACAACTGTAAGGCGCTCTCTGTCGTCAGATACTGATGTTATGTATCCGAGAGGTTTATTGAGAAGGTAGTATACAGGCTTTTCCTTTTCTGCAATTGTCTTACCTTCAACAGTTACGATATCTCCATCCTGAACATCATATCCAGGAACATCCATAACTGAACCATTTACTTTTACCTTGCCGGAGGCAATAAGTTCATCAGCTTTTCTTCTTGATGCAACTCCAGCCTGAGCAATATATTTGTTTATTCTCATTCTATATCTCTATCTCCAGCTGACCAGGGTTTTCCGGATCAGCAATATCTTCATCAAATGCTATAGCATCTTCAATATCTTCAATTTCAGGAAGGTCCTTTATGCTTTCAAAACCGAAGTTCTTGAGGAATGTATCAGTTGTGCCATAAAGAAGAGGACGTCCAATGGCATCAGATCTTCCAAGGGATACAACAAGGTCCTTTGCCATAAGTCCTTCAAGTACCCTGTCACACTTTATTCCACGGATTGCTTCAATCTGTCCCTTTGTTACAGGCTGCTTGTATGCGATTATTGCAAGTACTTCAAGGGCTGCCTGGGAGAGTCTCTTTGCCTTTACAGGAGTAAAGAGTTTTTCGATATAGTCAGCATTTTCTTCACGTGTTACAAACTGGAAGGAACCGTTTACCTCACGGATTACGATACCTCTACCCTCCTGTTCATATTCAGCCTGAAGCTCTCTAAAGAGTTCTACAGCCTCTTTTTTTGAAATGTTGAATATTTCTCCAGCCTTGTCTGCAGGAAGAAGATCCCCTGACACATACATCATGGATTCAAATGCAGATTTTACTGTTCTACTGTTCATCACTACCTCCCTCTGTACCATCATACTTTGAAAGTACCTTGTCCAGGTTTTCAGCATCCCCAAGACTTATTTCAATATCGGCGAAGTTTCTTTCCTGTTTTACATTTATTACATTCTCTTTTGCCATCTCAAGAACTGACATGAAGGACACTACTGTATCATACTTGTCCTTTCGGTTTGGAACCATATCTCTGAAATAGTGGACACGATCCATATTCTCTCTTACACGGCTTAGAATGAGCTTGATTCTGTCAACCATTCTTGCCTTTTCACGCTCAATCTTTGTGTAGTGCTTTCTTACGGATTCAACCCTCTGTTTCTTTGATATAAAGAGGTTGAATGCACGTGAGAATTCGCCAAGATCCAGGGAGAGATACTCATCAGGATTGTCAGTATATACAGAAATATCCTCTTCAGGCTTTTCAAAGATTCTCTGGTTCTCATCTTCCTTTTCCTTAAGGAACTCAGCCATCTTCTTGTATCTTCTGTATTCAAGAATACGTGATACGAGTTCATCTCTTGGATCCTCTTCAAGTACAGTATCTCCAAGCTCGTTTGTGCGTGGGAGAATCATCTTTGACTTGATTTCAATAAGGGATGCTGCAAGAACCATGAATTCTTCTGATACTGCAATATCATTTTCTTCAAGCTCCTTAAGAACTGCAAGATATTCACTTGTGATTTCAGAAATTCTTATGTCATAGATGCTCATTCTGGCCGACTCTATGAGATACACAAGAAGATCGAAAGGTCCCTCAAAGGAACTGAGTTTTACTTTATACATTATTCTTCTCTTTCAAATCTGTTGTAGCAGAGAATTGCTGCAACTACAATAATACATCCTATAATCTCGTACTTTGTAGGAATCTGGCCTACCATTACGAGGGCAACGAGAGTTGCAAATACAGGGTCTGTTGTTTCCCATGTGGAAATGAAAAGTGGGCTTACCTTTCCCATGCAGAGGTTCCACATTGCATGTCCTCCAATCTGGCATACAAGAGCAAGACAGAGGATGTAGAGATAATCCTTTGCAGGATATCCCATAAGTGGAGTTCCTGTAATAACATTACATAAGAAGAAGGATACAAGGCATCCTGTGAAAACAAGAAGCACATACACAGAACCATTCATCTTTGGTCTTACCTTTCCACCTATTGCAAAGTAGATGCCCATGGCAATACCTGACATGAGGGCGAAGATGTTTCCTGTTGTACCACTTTCTCTGAATACTGAAATATCACCGCTCATGATGATAGCGCCACCAATAAGTGCAACAATGATTGCAATGATTGATTTTAAAGGCACTCTCTTTCTGTAGATGAATACAGTGATAAAGATTACTACAAGTGGGTGAAATGCTGCAAGGCATGCGGCAGCTGCAACATTTGTAAGTTTAACTGCACTGTACCAGCAGTAGAAATGGAGAAAAAGGAAGAATCCAGTAAGGAAACACAAAAGAAGTTCCTTCTTCTTTACTTCCTTAAGACTTTCACGGCTTTCTCTGTTTGCTGCAACAAGTACCATAAAGAATGGCAGCGCAAAGAGAAGTCTCCAGAACCCGATAACCTGGGATGGTGCAGAAATCATTGCTCCAAAGGATCCTGAAACAGATCCGCAAAGTACTGCAAGAATTACAATTAACTTGGCATTACGATCAATAAAACTTTCTTTTTTCATGGCTATTCAAAAATCTTCTTTAAGTTTTCGCTGTATGGCGGATATACAATACCTTTTTCAGTTACCACAGCTGTAATATATTTATTGTCAGTTACATCAAAGGCAGGATTATAGGTCTTAACTCCATCTGGACCCATTCTCTTTCCATACCACATTTTGCAGATCTCTTCCCCGTCTCTCTTTTCGATAGGAATTTCTGATCCGTCTTTCAGACTCATGTCTATTGTTGATGTAGGAACATACATATAGAATGGAATGCCATATTCGTGAGCAAGGATTGCAACACCTGATGTTCCAATCTTGTTTGCTCCGTCTCCATTGGATGCCATTCTGTCACATCCTACAACTACTGCATCAATCTTTCCTTCCTTCATGACGATGGATGCCATATTGTCACAGATAAGTGTGACATCAACACCAGCCTTGTGAAGTTCCCAGGATGTAAGTCTTGCACCCTGAAGAAGTGGTCTTGTTTCATCGGAATATACCTTGAAATCATATCCCTTTTCCTGACCAAGATAGATTGGCGAAATACATGTACCATATTTTGAAGTTGCAAGAGTACCGGCATTGCAGTGAGTAAGAATTCCCATACCCGGCTTAAGAAGGGAAAGACCGTATTCTCCCATCTTTCTGCAGGATTCGATATCTTCTCTTTCGATTTCTCTTGCTTCAGAAAGAACAACGGCTTTAAGTCCCTTTACTGTAATCATTTCACCTGATGCAAGAATTGCTTCAACCTTATCTGTAATTCTGTCTACTGCCCAGCTTAGGTTTACTGCAGTTGGACGTGAAGTCTTGAGATATTCACCGACCTCTTTAAGATAATCAGCATACTTTCTTATATTCTCAACTCTGCTGCACTTTTCAGGCTTCATCACTCCGCATGGTGTATCATATGGAGAAAAGTCTCTTGTTGAAATGTACATTCCATATGCTGCAAAAACACCGATAAGCGGTGCTCCACGTACAGCGAGTCTCTTTATTGCATCCCATACATCCTCTTTTGTCTCTACTTCACAGTACACTTCCTCATTTGGAAGTTTTGTCTGATCAAGGATTATGAGTTTTTCATTTTCGAATTTTACTCCGGATATTTCTAGCATGTTCAAATTCTCCTTAACTGATATATTCTATCATATGAAGAGAATATATTCAAGAAACGACAAAACGCATCACAAGTGACGCGTTCATTCTTTTCCCATATGTTTCTCATTGTACCACTTGAGGAAGCCTTCAAGGGTAAGCCTGCTATCAAGGTCATCAATCGGTCTTGATGCAGATTCAATGATCCCTTCAAAAGTTTTTCTTTCTTTAAGTATGTCAAAGGTAGGTCCAAGAGGGTCCCCATATTTATCTGCAGTCGCTTTATAGATATATTCTCTGAAAAGCTGTGGGGCTTTTTCCTTGAACTCTTTTCCAAGCATTCGCCTCTTTTCATGCATGAGTTTTGCAATTTCTTCTTCAGAGTATCCTTCTTCTCTAAGGCTGTCAGGAAGCTCCTTAAGGGCACGTACCGCCTCCTCATATCTGATACGTAGAGGATTATCCTTTATCCCGTATTTCTTTATGGATTCAAGTTCAGTCAAAAAACCTCCGTTTTATTCTTTCCCTTTATATTCATTCCATCTTCCACCATATATATGGTCTTCCACATATGACATCATACGGTTGTTCAGAACAGCATAGTAAAGAAGCGCAAGTATGCCTCCAACAGTTCCAAGGAGGTAATTCTCTACTCCCTGAAGTTTAAGAGATACCAGAAGCACTATCCATGAAACTGTGCATATCAAAAGAGTAGATATGTGCTCTTTTCTCCACTTCCTTCTGTAGAACTCCGTTTTTTCTTTAAGGTTGAAAGCGCTGTTACCTACAGTTTCTTTTAGATTAAGCTCCGCCTTTTCTCTGTACTCCTCTTCAGTAAGTCTCCGTCCTGAAAGAATCTCATTGATGCTTACTTCAAAAAGTTCACTTAATGAAAGAAGGATATCTGCAGGAGGTATATACATACCGGTCTCCCATCTTGATACCGTCTTGTTTGTTACACCAAGCTTTTCACCAAGGCTGTCCTGTGTAAAACCTTTTTCTTTTCTTAGCTCTGCTATGAATTTTCCGATTTCAATTGTATTCATTTTCTTATCACCTCAAAAGAAACCATAGCACACTTGACAGTTTCCGTCTTTACCATAAACAGCGAATCACTGGACAGAAAGCTTTTTACAGGAGTTTTCCCATATCATAGGCCTTTTTAAGGTAACTGTCGAAAGTCTCATCATGATGTTTTTTCTTTTCTTCATGTCAATTCCTCCGATGTATATATTTAAAGATACTTTCCGTATTTTTCTATCAGTCCTTCTGCAAACTCCTTAAGATATGTCTGATCAAACTCGTTTTCAAACTTCATTTCATGGGAATATCCCATGCTGTAGTCCGAGAGTTCCCCCTTTACCTGAACACGACCTAAAGGTGTCATTCTGAAATCAATAAACCTGTCTCCATATGGTTCATCAAGGGTTGCACTCCCCTTTAAAGTCACATACATGGTCATGATATCCCTTGCAAAGGCTGCAACTCTTCTAATATCAGCATCAAGGGTAGTTTTCACACTGAAACCATAACTTGTGAGCTCAAGATTAAGTGCAGTGTTTTCCTCATAACTCAGGTCTCTGTCATATATCTCTGCATCAATTAAAAGCTCAAATTTATCAGCTTTAAGCCTATTCATTCAGTTTTTTCTCCTTTAAAAGCCAGCATCCGTATATAACCATAACCAAAGTAATCACAACTGAAATCAGTATATCCATGGTACGGCTGAACTCTCCAGAAAAGAGCGATGTCATGTCAACAAGGCTGTGAGTTACTATACATGGAATAAGGCTTCCGGTTTTAATAAATGCCGCTACAAAGGCAAAACCAATTGCAACTGCATAAACTATCTGAAGCAGAGTCTCAAATGCGATCTGACCTGTAAACAGATTTATAATATGTCCTGCACCAAAAGTGAGAGCTGTCACAATAACTGCACTCCTTAAGTTATCTTTTTCCATTGCTTTAAAGAGAAGGCCTCTAAAGATCAGCTCTTCCACATATCCGACAAGTGCCATAAGAAGAAGGGCTGTAACCATATCAGACCCCGTGTAGTGCATCTTTACTCCTGCAATTAAATTCACAAAGGAAAGGAGTACAAATGGAATAAAGAAAAGACAACCTTTTAGATTACCTCTTTCAAGCCCATACTTTTCCGAAAGATTATTCTTAAATATAAACACTGTTATTGCTCCAGCAATAAGAATAAGTGCAAGAAGTGACAGCACACTGCTTTCGCCAAAGTTTGCTCTCATATTGCCCATTACAATAACATAAATCATGATCCAGCCAACCGCGAACCAGATTTCACTTTTTTCATACAGTTTTTTCATATCTAACTTTTCCCCCTTTTTATCTTTCCTGAACACGCTTTCCACTCATATGTTCAATTTCGATTTCGAACATCTGAACACCATGTCCTTCTTCAAGTATAACAGAATCAACTTCTGCTTCATCAGGATAATATTTAAGCGCAAGCTTTTTTACAAGCTTTAATGTTCTTTCTTTACTTTCTACAAGATGACATCTTCCAAATACGATTGTGCTCTTCATATATGGAGCCCATTCAGGCTCTCCCTTTTCCTCGTCACCGAAAACAGTGAAGCATACCTTATCACACTTTCTTATTGCATCAATCTTGTGTCCAACCTTACTTCCGTGGAAATATATTCTGTTTTCCTCTTCATCATATATATAGTTGAGAGGCACGGCATAAGGATAGCCATTATCTCCAATCACAGAAAGCACTCCTCTTCTTTCATTTTTTAAAAGCAGCTTTGCTGTAGTAATATCAGTTTCATTTTTCTTTCTTCTCTGTGCCCTGAACATCCTGTTACCTCCTGTAAACACTTTGTGTACCTTAAAGTATATCACATTTTACCATATGTTTTAAGAAAACCACTGTTATTGACAATAAAAAGCATAGTGATATAATATCAATTGATATTCGAAAAGAAAGGACCATAAAATGGCAAGAGAAATATTAGAAAAAGTAACAATGAAGTGCCCAATCTGCAGAGAAACTCACGAGATTGAAGTTGTACAGGAAGTCAAGTCCACTTATCTTAAAGGTGAACTTGCTGTATGTCTTTTAAGAGAACACTACTGCAGCAATGCCTATGATACTTTTGAGACAGAAGAAGACAAAGTTCTTAATGAAGCATCAATGAAGGATGCTGTAAGAAAGTCAAGAGGACTCCTTACTGCATCTGAAATCGTAGCAATCAGAAAGCAGTATGGTGCAAGCCAGTCAGGTCTTGCACCCGTATTTGAAGAAACGGCCAAGAACCGACAGAACTATTGCACGTTATGAAAGTTCTCTCATTCAGGACCGGGGAAACAACATTGTTTTAAAGAAGATTGCAAAGGATCCAGAATGGTTCCTTGAACTTCTTGAAGATGCAAAGGATAAGATTCCTGAAAGCAAATACAGAAAAATGAAAAAATCTGCAGAAAAACTTTTAAAGGAAAAGACAGCGGAGGAATAGACAAATGAAACTTTTTATCGTTGACGCATTTACAAAGGAACAGTTTGGAGGAAACCAGGCTGGTGTTGTTATCGTGCCTGAGTATCCATCAGATGAAACAATGAGAAAGCTTGCAGCTGAACTCAGATATTCCGAAACTGCATATATAAAGGTTCTCGGAGAAAAGGAATTCCAGATCAGATACTTCACACCTGCTGCAGAAGTAGACCTCTGCGGACATGCAACTATTGCATCATTCAAGGTTCTTCTCTCTGAGGGACTTGTAAAGGATAACTCAAGTGCTCTCCTTCATACACTTTCAGGTGACCTTAATGTAGAAATCACCAACGGATATATCCTTATGGATATGGCATCTCCTGTAAAGCTTAACGAAATCACTGATGAAGCTTCACTTAAAGAACTCTATACTATCATGGGCCTCGACTATGATAAGGAAAAGAGTATGGGATTAACTCTTACTCCACAGATGATTTCAACTGGACTTCCAGACATCATGCTTCCAGTATCAAAGGAAAGCCTTGACAGAATCGAACCTGATTTCAAGGCTCTTACTGAACTTTCAAGAAAGTATGAAGTTGTTGGCGTTCATGCCTTTGCAAGAGGATATGAAGACGCTACATGCCATGTAAGAAACTTC
>JAKSSM010000041.1 GCA_024403065.1 Clostridia bacterium
CAACGTGGTCAGCTGCACATCTCTGAATAGCATTAGTAATAATATACTTAGCCTTCTTGTCAGCTTCTTCCTTTGCCTTCTGTTCAATATTCTTGATGAGGATTGAAGCATCATGTCTTACTTCTTTTTCAGTCTTCTGAAGAAGAATCTGCTTTGCTTCCTCTACAGTATAGCCGGAAATCTTTTCGAGTTCCTCCATCTGTTTCTTGATGATATTGTCAAGGTCTTTATGCTTGTTGTTAAGGTTCTGTTCCTTCTGTGATATTGACTCCTCTTTACGCTCAATATTTCTAAGCTTGTCATCAATTGTCTTTTCTTTTGAAACAAGTCTGTCTTCAGATCTCTGAATTTCTTTTCTGCGTTCCTTTGCGTCACGTTCAGCATCCTGTCTGATTGCTCTTGCTTCGCTCTTTGCTTCCTGTAAAGCTTCTTTCTTTAAAGTTTCGGATTTATTTTCTGCAGCTGAAATGATGTTCTTTGCTGTTGCTTCTGCGCTACCAATTTTCTTTTCTGCTTCATTCTTGCGAATAATATATCCGATAAACACGCCTATTACTGCTGTAATAACCGCGATAACAATTACCATGCCCAATTTAACCATAGTTACTTCTGGGGCTAATGTCTCTGCTGGCATTCCTACCTCCTTCTATATATTCAGTTGTATCTATATATCAAATTTACGAAATAATTCTTGATATTCTCATACATCGTTTATTATACGTCATTACTTTGTAAATTGCAACAAAAAAGCACACCATGTGGTGTGCATTTTTTCCAATACCTTTATAATTCAAGGATTCTTCCGGCAATCTTTTCGAAATTATGTCTGATGTAGCTTTCCTTGTTCAATACAATCGGACTTCCAAGATTTGTTGCAATATGGATATCCTCATCGTCCTGAATGATACCAACAATTCTGTCCTTGATGATTCCTGGAATTTCTTCAAGTTCAGGAGCAAGTCCCTTCTTGATAAGCTTGAGGTTAACTTTGTTTAAAACATAGTATACACTTCCGATTCCCTGTTCATTAAGGTTTGATGCCATGTTTTCAGCATTCCTCAAGGATGAATATTCAGGCACTGTTACAATAAATACATCATCAGCGCCACCGATTGCAACCTGAAGGTTGTCATCAAATCCTGCTGGAGCGTCTACAATAATATAGTCATACTTCTTCTTGAGCTTGTTGCAGAGAACCTTCATATGGAGTGGTGTAATTTCCCCATCATCAGGTTTAGGAGAAGCTGCAATAAAGTCAAGAGAATCAAATTCCTTGTCTTTTATAATTGCCTGCTTGATACGGCATACGCCTGTAAGTACGTCATATACATCATATACTACATTGTTTTCAAGACCAAGATAAAGGTCCAGGTTTCTTAAACCTGCGTCCATATCTATAAGAACTACCTTCTTGCCAAGCTCTGAAAGCATGGCACCAAGGTTAGCCACAAACATTGTTTTACCTGTGCCACCTTTTCCGGAAGCAACTACAATCGTTTTAGCCATTATATTTCTCCACTCTCTTAACTATAAAATCTACTACTTCATCAATTGACATGTCTGAACTGTCAATAAGGATTGCATCCTCAGCCTGTCTTAATGGATCAACTTCTCTGTGAGAGTCGTTATAATCTCTCTCATTAATCTGTCTTAAGATATCATCATAATCAGCTGATGGATCTTTTTCTACAAGTTCCTTGTATCTTCTTCTTGCTCTTTCTTCAGCACTTGCTGTAAGGAAATATTTGAATTCTGCATCAGTAAGTACTACTGTACAGATATCTCTTCCCTCCATAATAATACTCTTTTTCTTTCCGAGACCCTGCTGAATCTCAACGAGCTTTACTCTTACACTCTTGAATGCCGAGCAGTCTGATGCTGCCTTTGAAATTTCATTTGTTCTGATAAGTCCTGATACATCTTCACCATCAAGAAATACCTTTCCATAAGCAAAATCAATGTCTGTTTCTTCAAGCATCTTTAAAAGTGCTTCATCTTCAACAAATGGGATTCCAAGTCTGACCATTTTAAGACCAATTGCTCTGTACATGGCGCCAGTGTCTATATATTCAATTCCAAGTACCTTTGCAACAGTCTTTGCTACAGTTGACTTGCCTGCTCCACTTGGACCATCAATTGCAATTCTGTAAATATCAGTCATTTTCTCAACCTACTTTCCGATAAGTTTATTGATTTCAGCAATGAATGTGCTTACGTCAGTGAATTTTCTGTAAACGGAAGCAAATCTGATATATGCGATTTCGTCAACACCCTTAAGCTGTTCCATAACCTGCTCACCGATATATTTTGAATCAATTTCCTTAACCATAAGGTTATTGATATTTCTTTCAATGTTGTCAACCATTTCTTCCATCTGGTCCATGGAAACAGGTCTCTTTTCACAGGCTCTTACGATACCTCTTAAAAGCTTTGATCTGTCAAATTCCTCTCTTCTGTTGTCACTCTTTACAACAGTAAGGATCTTTTCTTCCATCTTTTCATAAGTACTGAATCTTCTTCCGCACTTGTCACAGCCTCGTCTTCTTCTGATGGCATGTCCATCTTCTGTAGGACGTGAGTCTATTACCTTTGTATCTGGACTATCGCAGTAAGGACACTTCATAGTTTTCCTCCATATAACACAAGAAATGATTACATTTACAGGAATTTTACCACATCTTGTGGTATTAGTCCACAAAAAAAGACACCAAATTGGTCTTTTATACCTCATTTGGTGTCGTAATTTCAAAGATTTTCCTATTTGATAATCTTTTCAGCAAGCTTGTCTAAAGCCTGGGATACATAGCACTGATATTCATATCCGTTATAGTGCATGTATTCAGCAGGTGTAAGACCCATGCCTTCTTCAAATGTCTTTGCATCGATTCCATAGTATACGAGAAGATACTGACAGTAGTTGTCAATTTCTGACTGAGGAACTGTGATTCCCTCCTTCTGGCATAATGCATATGCAATCATGTCGCCCTTTACAAGTTGGTTGATTGTTTCAGCAACCTTAAGGTCATATTCATCTTCTGCAATTTCAAGATACTGTTCAAGGAAATCCTTCCATTCAAGGTTGTATGCCTTTGCCATTGCATGGAAAAGCTTGTTATAGAGTTCAGTTTCTTCAGCAATCTTATCCTTGATAAGTTCCTTTACTGATGAATCAGCAAGGATATTCTGAAGAATTTCACCCTTGATCTGGTCAAGCTTCTCATCATAGTCAGCCTTTTCAAGGTCCTTCTTTAAGGATTCCTTGAGTTCTGCTACAGTCTTCAGGTCTGTATTCTTTGCTACCCATTCATCTGTAAGTTCAGCCTTTTCAGATACTGTCTTCTTTAATACCTTGATAGTAAATGTTACACCCTTACCTGAAAGATCCATGTTGTTTGGATAAGGATCAGGGAACTTCATTGTAGCTGCAAATACTTCGCCGATGTTCTTTCCGATAATTGATTCTGTGAAACCATCAATCATGGATGTTTCACCAAGAACCATATCAAACTTGTCACTGCTCATTCCATTTACTGTTGTTCCGTCTTCAAGAACACCATCAAAGGAAATAGTAACTGCATCGCCTAAACCAACTGGACCGTTTTCGATGATTGTAACGTTAGGATACTTGAGAAGAAGTTCGTCAACTGCCTTCTCAACATCAGCATCTGTTGCAGTTCCAACTGGCTTTGAATATTCATACTTGCTGTAGTCAGTAAGGTCTACATAGTCAGAAAGAGTATATGAATCATAAGGTCCTTTGTATAACTTTACTGATTCTTCCTTCTTCTCTTCTTCCTTTCCGCATGCTGTGAAAGTAAGAAGGCTTAATACCATAACAAGTATAAGTAAAATTGAAATTTTCTTTTTCATAATTCAGGTTATTGTCCTTTCAAAAATTAGTATGCTATATAATATCACATATCGATTCATTTTCAAAATGAAAAATCTGTGATTATTTGAAGCTTTCTTCTACTGCTACAGCACATGTAACTGTACATCCTACCATAGGGTTGTTACCCATTCCGATATATCCCATCATGTTTACATGAGCAGGAACAGATGATGAGCCTGCGAACTGTGCATCTGAATGCATTCTTCCCATTGTATCAGTCATACCATATGATGCAGGACCTGCAGCCATGTTATCTGGATGAAGAGTTCTTCCTGTACCACCACCTGATGCCACTGAGAAATACTTCTTGCCCTGTTCAACGCATTCTTTCTTGTATGTACCTGCAACAGGATGCTGGAATCTAGTTGGGTTTGTTGAGTTTCCTGTAATGGATACATCAACATGTTCCATATGCATGATTGCAACACCTTCTCTTACATCATCAGAACCATAGCATCTTACTGCTGCACGTTCTCCCTTTGAGTAAGGAATTTCTTCAGTAACCTTAAGTTCACCTGTATAGTAGTCAAACTGAGTTCTTACATATGTAAAGCCATTGATTCTTGAAATAATCTGAGCTGCATCTTTTCCAAGACCGTTAAGGATAACTCTTAATGGAGTCTTTCTTACCTTGTTGGCTGACTTTGCAATACCGATTGCACCTTCAGCAGCAGCAAAGCTTTCGTGTCCAGCAAGGAAGCAGAAGCATTCAGTTTCGTCTCTTAAAAGCATTGCAGCAAGGTTTCCATGTCCAAGACCAACCTTTCTGTCTTCAGCAACTGAACCTGGAAGACAGAATGCCTGAAGTCCGATACCAATCTTTTCAGCAGCATCAGCAGCCTTCTTTGCACCACACTTGATTGCAATTGCAACACCCATAGTATATGCCCATGCAGCATCTTCGAAACAGATAATCTGAATTCCCTTTGCAATCTGGTATGGGTCAATCCCCTTTTCAAGGCAGATTGCTTCACATTCTGCAAGGTCCTTAATGCCATATTCCTTTAATACAGCATTGATTTTGTCGATTTTTCTCTCGTAATTTTCAAATGTTACTTCTCTCATTTTTCCAGTACCTCCTACTCTTTACGAGGGTCAATTACTTTTGACGCTTCATCAAATCTGCCATACTTACCTGATGCCTTTTTGATTGCATCGAGTACTGCAGTACCATATTCTTCTGAACCTTCAGCTGCACTGATCTTTTTGATGTTTTCCATCATCTTGCCAAGGTTCACATATTCATACCCGATAATGTTGTTTTCTTCATCAAGACCAACACCAGTAATATATCCTTCTGCGAGTTCAAGGTATCTAGGTCCCTTTAAATTTGTAGCATGGATTGTACCAACCTGTGATCTTAAGCCTTTTCCAAGATCTTCAAGACCTGCACCAATGGAAAGTCCACCTTCTGAGAAAGCTGACTGTGATCTTCCGTAAACAATCTGAAGGAAGAGTTCTCTCATAGCAGTATTGATTGCGTCACATACAAGGTCAGTATTGAGTGCTTCAAGAATTGTCTTTCCAATAAGGATTTCACCAGCCATAGCTGCTGAATGTGTCATACCTGAACAACCGATTGTTTCAACGAGTGCTTCTTCAATAATTCCGTCTTTGATGTTTAAAGTAAGCTTGCATGCTCCCTGCTGTGGTGCGCACCAGCCGATACCATGAGTGAATCCGGAAACGTCCTTGATTTCCTTAACCTGTACCCACTTTCCTTCTTCAGGAATTGGAGCAGGACCATGATATGCACCCTTGTTGACAGGACACATGTTTTCTACTTCTTTTGTATAAACCATTATTTCCTCCTTAGAACCAAGCCATGTAGACTCCGCTCAGCATTATATATAAATAGGCACCATAAAGTGCAAGTAAAACAGCTCCAAGTGGTCTGTTGTATCTCTGTCTGATGAGAATTGGAACAAGACCAACAACAATTACTATAAGGCATGCAGGAATATCAAGATAGAGATTCTGACCAGTAACCGGAATATCCTGCTTTGTAAGGAATGCACATACAGGTAAAATAAGTGTAACGTCAATTACATTTGCACCAATGATATTACCGATTGAAAGTGATGATTCCTTCTTGACGATTGCAGTAATAGTTGTTACAAGTTCTGGAAGTGATGTACCAACTGCAACAAGTGTCGCTCCGATTATTGCTTCAGATACTCCCATGAATCTTGCAAGTTCTGAACCATAGTCTACCATAAGGTCAGCACCGAAAACAATTCCTGCTGCGCCTCCTACAAACTTGATTATGTTTATGATTACCTCTTTTCGCTCGACTTCAACCAGTTCTTCAAGCTTTCTTTCTGAAGTGGCCTTCTTTCCCTGCATAAGACTTTCTACTATGCTGAAAACAAAGATAACCATTATGACTACGCCTTCAAGTGGAGTAAAGCTTCCATCAAGAGAAAAGGCAAAAAGAAGTCCGATTGAAAGAATAAGGAATATGGACTTTAAGCCTACATCTCTGTGAGGTGCGAACGCTGGAAGGCAAATGATTGAAATAGCCATGATCAGTGCTGTATTTGCAGTAACTGAACCAACAGCATTTCCAATTGCCATGTCTGTCTTTCCTTCAAAGGCAGCAAATACAGATACGAGAAGTTCAGGAAGAGTTGTTGCCATACTTACAACAGTAGCTCCAATTACGAACTTTGGTATCCCTGATATGTCAGCAACCCACGTTGCTGCGTCCACAAAATAGTCTCCGCCTTTGATTACAAGGATAAGTCCGAGCACAAAGAGAAGAATTGTTACAATTAATGATGTTCCCATTTTCTTATCTACTCTCCAATAATTTTCTTGATAAGTACTGGTGGTTCAACCGGTTCATCAGATATTTCAAAGGCAGAAGCCGCTTCTGCTTTTCCGTTTTCAAGCTTAGCCTTGTCATTTCCGTAAAGTGTACAGAGAACTTCACCCTTCTTTACAGCGGAACCGATTTTCTTGCTGAGATAGATACCAGCTGAAAGGTCAAGTGGATCTTCCTTTGTTTCACGGCCTGCACCAGTCTTCTGAGAAGCAATACCAATGTTTCTTGCCTTGATATCCTTTACAAATCCATCTTTTTCTGAAACTACTGTTTCCATTAATGAAGCCTGTGGGAAAAGTGAATAGTCATTTACGACTTCTGGATTTCCTCCCTGTGCTTCGATGAATTCCTTAAGTTTTTCAAGCGCTCTTCCACTCGAAAGTGCATCAGCTGCCATGGCATATCCTTCTTCTTTTGATGATGCCTTTCCACCAACAAAGATCATAACTCCTGCAAGTCTCTTAGCAAGTTCAGTAATGTCATCCGGACCATTACCCTTGAGTGTTTCAATTGCTTCAATAACTTCAAGTGAGTTACCTACTGCATTTCCAAGAGGCTGATTCATATCAGTAATTACCGCAACAGTCTTTCTCTTTGCATCAGTTCCGATGTCAACCATAAGGTTTGCAAGAATAGTTGCATCATCAAGATTTTCCATAAATGCACCCTGTCCACATTTAACATCAAGAACAATTGCATCAGACCCTGCTGCAAGCTTCTTTGACATAATGCTTGATGCGATAAGACCGAAGTTATCAACTGTTGATGTTACGTCTCTTAAGGCATAGAGTTTCTTGTCAGCTGGAGTAATATGTGCAGTTTGACCGATTACCGCCATACCGATTCTGTTTACCTGATTAAGGAATTCTTCAGCTTCAAGTGATGTTCTGAAACCAGGAATACTTTCCATCTTGTCTACTGTTCCACCAGTAAAGCCAAGACCACGTCCGCTCATCTTTGCAATAGGAATACCGCATGATGCAGCAATTGGAGCAACAATAAGAGTAGTCTTGTCTCCTACTCCGCCTGATGAGTGCTTGTCAACCTTGATGCCACTGATTGGTGAAAGGTCGACTGTATCTCCTGAGTAACGCATTGCATTTGTAAGGGTAAAGATTTCCTTTCTTGAAAGACCTCTGAAGAATATTGCCATAAGGAGTGCTGATGCCTGATAATCAGGAATAGATGAATCAGTATATCCCTTTACGAAATATTCAATTTCTTCAGAAGTAAGTTCATTACCCTGTCTCTTTTTGTAAATAATATCATTCATATTGAATGCCATTTTATCACCTCTACATAATTTCGTTTCTGAAGCTTTCACCAAGTCCGGTATCTTCAACTTCAAGAATATCGCATATTGTCTTTGAAATATCTGAGAATGTCTTTCTTACACCAAGGTTAACACCGTGGTTGATTTCCTTTCCGTAAACAAGAAGAGGAACATATTCTCTTGTATGGTCTGTACCAGGTGCAGTTGGATCATTACCATGGTCTGCAGTAATAATTAAGATGTCATCCTCCTTAAGTGCATTCATGATCTGTGGAATTCTTTCGTCAAATTCTTCAATGCACTTGCCATATCCTTCAGGATCACGTCTATGTCCATACTTGGCATCAAAGTCAACAAGATTTGTAAAAATGATACCTGAACCTGTATCTTCATTTATGGCTTCAATTGTCTTGTCAACTCCATCCATGTTGGAAACAATATGAACTGACTTGTCAATTCCCTGACCATTGAAGATATCACCTATCTTACCGATGGCATATACCATCTTTCCACCTTTTCTTATCTTATCAAGCATTGTTTCAGCAGGTGGAGTTACAGAATAGTCATGACGGTCGGATGTTCTTTCACGTTTTCCGTCCTTTATAACATAAGGTCTTGCAATTACTCTGCAGCATGCCACATCATCCACAAGCATTTCTCTTGCGATTTCACAGTATCTGTAGAGTGTATCAAGTCCAAACAGGTCAACATTCATTGCTACCTGGAAAACAGAGTCTGCTGAAGTATATACAATTGGCTTTCCTATCTTTTCATGTTCTTCTCCAAGCACTTCAATTATTTCTGTACCTGATGCAGGATAGTTTCCAAGAGTACCGATTCCGATTCTCTCTTCATATGCTTTCATGAATGATTCAGGGAATCCATCCGGATATGTATTGAATGGAACTTCTGTCTTAAGACCTGCAATTTCCCAGTGCCCTGTTGTAGTATCTTTTCCACGGGATACTTCTGACATCTTGCCAAAGCATCCTGCCGGTTCCGGATTCTCAAGGTCGCCATTAAGGATTCCATCAATGTTTCCTAAACCAAGATCCAGAAGATTTGGAATATGAATTCCTCCGTTTGACTTCCAGATATGACCGAATGTGTCACATCCTCTGTCGCCATATTTATCAGCATCAGGAAGTTCTCCAACTCCTACGCTGTCAATTACTATAAGAACCGCTCTCATAAAGTTACCTCCTTTGGACAGCCATTTATATAGTCAAAGGAAACAAGGAAGTATTCAACGCCATTCAGCACTCCGCTTATTCCTCTTTTAAAATTGTCTTTTCCATGAATGTGGCCGTAATAGCACTTCTTTACACCATATTCAGTCATTGTTCTCGTAAAATCAGACTGCTGCTTTTTGTCATTGGTTGGAGGATAATGAAGTACTCCGATAATCATATCAGGGTTCTTTTTCTTTGCTTCATCCAGTGACAGCTTCAGGCGTATAATTTCACGTCGGTACATTTTCTCATCATGCTCGTCATATTCGCGGTCTCCCGGACATACCCAGCCACGTGTACCGGCAATTGCTATCTTCTTTCCGTCAATTTCAGTTATATATGCATCATTCTTCATGAAAATCATCTTGTCATCAGAAAATATGCTTTTAATCTTTTTGTTTGTAGACCACCAGAGATCATGATTACCTTTGAAGATAAGTTTTGTGCCTGGAAGTTCAGCAATGAATCTCAAGTCATAAAGTGCTTCTTCAGGAAGAAGTGCCCATGAGATATCACCACAGATGATTACAATATCATCATCCTTTACCATGTCCATCCAGTTCTTTTTCAGTTTTTCCACATAGTTTTCCCATTCACCACCAAATATATCCTGAGGCTTGTCAATTTCAGGATTAAGTGAAAGATGAAGGTCACCTATTGCAAAAATTCTACTCATCTATTTAAGTTCATCCAGTCCCAGCATACTCCTGGATTCCAGTTCCTCCAGTGATTCAACTGATCTAAGTTTTCTTTCTATTGCTTTTGTTCTTGTTGTTGAAAGTTCTTCGAGTTTTCCGTCTGCAGTTTCAAGTGCTTTCCTGACATCTGAAAGAACTCCTCTGTATTTTTCAAATTCAGTCTTAACTGCGCCAAGGAGCTCCCATACTTCGCTTGAATGCTTTTCTATTGCAAGAGTACGGAATCCCATCTGGAATGAGTTCAGGAGCACTGCCATGGTTGTTGGCCCTGCAATTGTTACCTTGAAGTCTCTCTGAAGAATTTCTACCATATTGTGATTTACTGCTTCAGCATAAAGTCCTTCAAATGGAAGGAACATGATTCCAAAGTCAGTTGTATACGGAATTTCAATATATTTTTCCCTGATATCCTTAGCCTCTTTTTTGAGAGTCTTTTCAAGCTCTTTCCAGGTAACTTCCATCATAAAGGTATCACCTTTTTCGCAGGCATCTCTATATGCATGGAATGTTTCACCAGGAAACTTTGAATCGATTGGAAGGTACACAGGTCCTTCACTGTCGCCAGGGAACTTTACGGCAAATTCAACTCTTTTGCCTGTCCCAGGAACAGTTTCCACATTTTCGTCATACTGTTCTTTTGAAAGAATCTGTTCAAGAATTGCCTTAAGCTGTGTTTCGCCCAGCATCCCTCTTGTCTTTACATTTGAAAGAATCTTCTTGAGATCAGTTACTCCATCATTCAGATTCTCCATCTCACCAAGATTCTTGTACATGGTTTCAAGTCTTAATGACATGGCATCCAGCTGACTGTTCATTTCATTTTTTGTTGCGCTCATCTGTTCACTCATGATTTTAGCCTGTGAAAGCTGGTTGGATGCGATGAGTTCACCCATGTTCCTTACTGAATCAGTAAGAATTCTGCTTGATTCCTTCTGTGATTCCTGCTCTTTTGAAAGATTCTGATAGGAACTTACAAGCGCATTGATTTCTCTGTTTAATCCCCTGTTTGATGAAAGGATAATGACAACAAAGATAAGAAGCACTACAACAAGACCCAGAAGAATATAGGTCATAATTTCAAGTGTCATATCGATTTCCCCCTTATAGTCACACTATCCCAATTTATCAGTTTATTATACTCCTTTTTAACTTTTTCAGCAATACAAAAGGGAGTCTTACGACTCCCCAGAAAGTAATTTATTTTACTGCCTTCTTAGCGATTTCGCAAAGCTTTGCGAATCCCTGAGCATCATTAATAGCCATTTCAGCTAACATCTTACGGTTTAATTCGATTCCTGACTTCTTTAAACCATCCATAAGTCTGCTGTATGAAATATCATTCATTCTAGCGCCAGCGTTGATTCTAGCGATCCACATCTGACGATACTGTCTCTTCTTTAACTTTCTTCCGATATAAGCTGATCTTAAAGCTCTGTGTACAGCTGACTGAGCTGTCTTGAACTGCTTTGACTTAGCGCCGTAGAAGCCCTTTGCTAAAGCTAATACCTTCTTATGTCTTCTATGTCCATTTAAACCTTTTTTAACTCTTGCCATTTTTCTTACCTCCTACCTTACTTAGCCATTGATCTGAGCATTCTCTTTAAATCAGCAGATGTGAGAACAGCAGACTTTCTGAGTCCTCTCTTTCTCTTAGCTGTCTTCTTTGTAAGAATATGGCTCTTATATGCCTTGTTTCTCTTAATCTTTCCGGAACCAGTTAACTTTAATCTCTTGCAAGCGCCTCTATGGGACTTCATCTTGTTTTTTTTCTTTTTTTTTTTTTCCTTTCTATTAATTAATTACTACTTTCTGTCAGCCTTTGGAGCAAGGATCATCATAAGACCTCTTCCTTCAAAGATAGGCTGTTTTTCAAGTGAACATACATCACTTAATCCTTCAGCAAATGAAACCATTACTTCCTTTGCTCTATCCGCATAATCTCTTTCTCTTCCTCTTAAGCGAAGGGATACCTTAACTTTGTCGCCAGCCTTAAGGAACTTAGCTGCAGTGTTGGCTTTTGTCTGAAGGTCGTGCTCTTCAATGAATGTTGAGAGTCTTACTTCCTTAACTTCTGTAATATTCTGCTTCTTCTTTGCTTCCTTTTCACGCTTCTGCATCTCGTAACGGTACTTGCCGTAATCAAGAATCTTGCATACTGGTGGCTCTGCATTTGGTGAAACATTGATGAGATCAAGATTCTGTTCTTCAGCTCTTCTTAATGCTTCTTCAATTGGAAGTACTCCAACCATATGTC
>JAKSSM010000042.1 GCA_024403065.1 Clostridia bacterium
TAGGTGATAAAAATGGCAGCTAATATTTCAGAAGCAGAAATCAGAAAAATAGTTGAAAATATTATAAAAGGTGTTCAAGGCGGAAGCGAAAATAAATGGACATCAACAGAATATAATGGAAGAAAACTCATTGGTATCGTATCCTTAAGTACACTTGTTGTAAGTGATCCTGACACAAAGATCAGTGATATCATGCATACAGATTATGTGTACATCAATGTATATGATGACCAGGAAGAGGTAGCATCTCAGTTCAAAAAGTACGACTTCCTTGCAATGCCTGTAGTTGACAAGGAGCACAGACTTGTAGGTATCATTACAATCGACGACGTAGTAGACGTTATCGAAGCAGAAACAACAGAGGACATGGAGCTCATGGCAGGTATCATCGACTTCGACGATAATGACAGTGAATACCTTGATGTTCCGGTAATCACACATGTAAAGAACCGTCTTCCATGGCTTCTCATTCTTATGGTTGCATATATTTTTACTGGTATGATTATTACAAGCTTCGAAGAAAAACTTTCAGAAGTAATCTGCCTTATTGCATATATGCCACTTTTAATGGGAACAGGAGGAAACTGTGGTTCCCAGGCAGCAACACTGATTATCCGTGGTCTTGCTACGGAAGAAGTTGATACATCAGATGCATTCAAGATTCTCTGGAAGGAATTAAGAATCGGAATCCTTCTTGGTGCAATCTTAAGTGCCTTCAACTTCCTTAGAGTATGCTTCCTCGACAGAAATGGTGTTCTGGTTTCATTTACAGTATGTGCAGCAATGCTCTTTATTGTAATCATTGCAAAGGTAATAGGTTCCATGATTCCTATCGTTGTAAAGAAAGTGAAGCTTGACCCGGCATTAATCGCAAATCCAACAATCTCATCAATAAGCGACGCTATTGCCTTAAGTATCTATTTCCTTATGGCAAGAGTATTCTTAGGCCTGTAATGAAAACAACAGAAGAACTCATTAAAAATCTCAAAAAAAGAAATCCTGAGTCACATAAGGGCGACTATGGAAAAGACCTTGTTATTGCGGGTTCAGAACTTATGACTGGAGCCGCAATTTTGTCGTCAAAAGCTGCCATGAGAACAGGGGCAGGACTTGTATATGTTGCATGTACAAAAGAGATGGTAGAAACAATACACATTGCATTTCCTGAGGCAGTATGCGTACTTAGAGATAGTCTTGATTTCTCGAAATATGATGCAGTTCTAATTGGTCCTGGTATGGGAAAAGGAAAAGATACAGAAGAACTTTTAAAAAGAGTTCTTTCGGAGTATAATGGACCGGTAGTAATAGATGCGGATGCTGTAAATGTGATTCCTGAATATGATCTTTATGATTATGTAAAAGGATACAAAGGAGATCTGATCTTTACTCCTCACAGTATGGAGGCGGAAAGACTTCTTAAAAGACACGAAGAAAGAAGTGCTATGGCAGAAGAACTTGTAAAACTTACAGGTGCAACCATCTGTCTTAAGGGACACAGAACAATCGTAAAAAACACTGACAGTGAATATATAAATGAGACAGGTAATCCGGGAATGGCAACAGCAGGTTCCGGAGACGTACTGTCAGGAATTATACTTGCTCTTCTTGGGGAAGGCATTCCATCCTTTGATGCTGCAGCTCTTGGAGTATACATCCATGGACTTTCCGGGGACAGCGCAAGGGATATGCTTGGTGAAGACGGCTTGATAGCTTCAGATATAATTAATCAGATACCATTAACAATTAAAAAGTTGAAGGAGAAGTAGATGGATTTTAAAGAAATTGCCAAAAAAATCAGAATTGACATCATTAAGTCAGTTCATGCTGCCGGTTCAGGACATCCAGGCGGATCATTAAGTGTTGCTGATATTGTTACAGCACTTTATTTCAAGGAAATGAATATCGATCCTGAAAATCCTAAAATGGAAGACAGAGACAAACTTGTTTTCTCAAAGGGTCATGCAGCACCTGCTCAGTATGCAGCACTTGCTGAAAGAGGATATTTCCCTGTAGAAGAACTTATGACTTTAAGAAAACTTGGAAGTCACCTTCAGGGACATCCAAACAGAGACAAGGTTCCTGGAATTGAAATGTCAACAGGATCTCTCGGTCAGGGATTTGGTGTTTCAGTAGGTATGGCACTTGCCAACAAAATGGATGGCAAGAAAGGTAGAGTATATACTGTTCTTGGAGATGGAGAACTTCAGGAAGGTCTTATCTGGGAAGCTGCTATGTCAGCAGGCCACTATCATCTTTCAAACCTCTGCGTAATCGTAGACTGGAATGGTCTTCAGATTGACGGTAAGAACGATGACGTTATGACAGTTAAGCCAATTGATGAAAAGTTCAAGGCATTCGGATTCAATGTTGTTATGATCGACGGACACAACTTTGATGAAATCTTTGCTGCATTTGACAATGCAAGAGCTTGTACTGACAAGCCAACATGCATTATTGCAAAGACTCACAAGGGTAAGGGCGTATCTTTCATGGAAGACAATGCCGGATGGCACGGAAAGGCTCCAAATGATGAAGAAATGAAGCAGGCAATTCTTGAAATCGGAGGTGAACAGTAATGGCAGACGTTAAGAAGATTGCAACCCGTCAGAGCTACGGTGAAGTACTTGTTGAACTTTCAGAAAAGTATCCTAACCTCGTTGTAATGGATGCTGACCTTTCTGGTTCAACTCAGACAAATAAATTTGCAAAGGTTCATCCTGAAAGATTCTTTGATATGGGAATTGCAGAACAGAATCTCTATGCAGCAGCAACTGGACTTGCATTATCAGGAAAGGTTGTATGCGCATCAACATTCGCTATGTTCGCCTCAGGAAGAGCTTATGAAATCATCAGAAACTCCATTGGATATACACATGCAAATGTTAAGATCTGTGCTACACATGCAGGTATCACAGTAGGTGAAGATGGTGCATCCCATCAGACATTTGAAGACCTTGCACTTATGCGTGAAATCCCTGGTATGGTTGTTTTAAACCCATCAGACGATGTATCTTGCAAGGCGCTTTTAAGACAGGCAATTGCATATGATGGACCTTGCTATGTAAGACTTGGACGTGCAGCAGTTCCAGTAACATATACTGAACCATGCAACGTAGAAATCGGAAAGGCAAATACACTTAAGGAAGGTAAGGATATTACACTTATCGCAACTGGTATCATGGTTGCTGATGCACTTGCTGCAGCAGAAGAACTTGAAAATGAAGGTGTAAGCGTTCGTGTAATCGATATGCACACAATTAAGCCATTTGATACTGAAGCTGTAATAAAAGCTGCGAAGGAAACTGGAAAGATTGTTACATGTGAAGAACATTCAATCATCGGTGGACTTGGTTCAGCAGTATGTGAAACAGTAAGTGAAAACTGTCCAGTACCTGTAAAGAGAGTTGGACAGATGGATACTTTCGGTGAATCAGGAAAACCTGATGAACTCAAGAAGAAGTATGGAATGACTAAGGAAGACATTGTAAAGGCTGCAAAGGCTTTATTATAGTCCTGAAAAACATAGACTCTGAGTTACTTTTAAAGTGATTCAGAGTCATTTTTTATGCATGATTTTATCCACAATATATTGTGTGTTTTCTATGAATTTATCACAATTACTTGTTGGAAAATGGGGTAGTTTGTTATATAATATATTATCTATAATTATCGGTTTACAGGAGAGAAAAATGATAGATTTCAACCATGTAACAAAAGACTACGACGAAAACAATGCGCTTGATGATGTAAGCGTACATATAGATGACGGCGAGTTCATTTTCATTGTTGGACCAAGTGGTGCAGGTAAGTCAACCTTCATCAAACTCATCCTTCGTGAAGTCAGTCCAACAAAGGGTTCAATTGTTGTAAACGGAAAAACAGTAAACGAACTTTCCAACAGAGAAATCCCTGAATACAGACGTGGACTCGGTATCGTATTCCAGGACTGCAGACTTCTTCCAAAGAAGACAATCTATGAAAATATTGCCTTTGCAATGGAAGCACTCCACAAGACACCAAAGCAGATCAAAAGACAGGTTCCACTTGTTTTAAGCATAGTAGGTATTTCTGACAAGGCAGACAGATATCCTGAAGAACTTTCAGGTGGTGAACAGCAGAGAGCAGCAATCGCAAGAGCTCTTGTAAATGTCCCATCAATCCTTATTGCAGACGAACCTACAGGAAACCTTGACCCTGAAACTGCCAACGGTATCATGAAGCTTCTTGAAGAAATCAACAACAGAGTAACAACTGTTGTAATGGTTACTCACGCAAAGGATATCGTAGACAAGATGAATAAACGTGTAATTGTTATTGACGATGGAAGAATCGTAAGTGACAAGAAGGGTAAATATGACCATGTGGAGGTGATGCAGAATGCGTAGTTTTATGTATAATCTCAAACAGGGTTCACGTCAGCTCTGGAGAAATAAAGGAACAAGCCTTACAGCAATCCTTCTCATTACATCAATGCTTGTACTCGTAGGTGTATGTTTTATCATTACAACAAACCTCAATCTTTTTACTGAGGTTGTAAAGCAGGACTATAACGAAGTTGAAGTATTCCTTCTTGACGATGTGACATATGATGATGTAGTACTCCTCATGCAGAAAGTTGAAAAGCAGGATGGAGTAGTAAGCGTTTCATACAGATCAAAGAAAGTTGCTCTTGATATCCTTAAGGAAAGATGGGGTAACAATGGATATCTCCTTGATACTCTTGGAGACAATCCTCTTCCACAGTCACTAGTTGTAACAGTTGAATCCCTTGACTATTCAGCAGGTGTTGCAGAGTACTGCGGAAAACTTCCACATACTGATGACGTTCAGTACTATCAGCAGACTGTAGAAGTTCTGAATACGGTTACAAACAGTGTTCAGAAGGTAGCACTTATAATGATGGCATTCTTCGTACTGATTTCCATCTTCCTTATTTCCAATACAGTAAAGCTTACTGTTATGGCAAGAAGTGAAGAAATCCAGATTATGAAGTACATAGGTGCAACAAACTGGTTTATACGCGGACCATTTATGATGGAAGGCGTCCTTATAGGAATAATTGCTGCAATTCTTGCTACTTTATTCATTGGAGTTGGATATTATGAATTCCAGCTCGTATATGGAAAGATGATTATGTCAGTAGTTCAGTCAGCACTCGTTCCAAATTCTATTATGATTTTAAATTCCGGAATCATTTTCCTTGCTATCGGTGTTTCAATCGGAGCATGGGGAAGTCTGGTTTCAATGAAGAGGTTCTTAAAGGTATGATGAAAAAGAAAATATTATCCTTACTGTTAATATTTGCAATGGTCTTCTCCTTTGTTTCAGTTATGCCTGAGGATAGTGCATATGCCGATGACGAAGGCAGACCTCTTACTGAAGAGGAACTTCGTGAGCAGATGCAGAATGCACAGAACGATATGAACGATCTTGTTAATGAGAAGGATGCAATCGGTGCGCAGATTACAGCACTCTGCAATGAGATTGATAAGATTAAGGAACAGATTGACCTCCTTGATACTGATATCAAAACTCTTCAGGAACAGATAAAGCAGAAGGAAGAGGAAATTGTAAAGAAGATAGAAGAAATTGAAATCCAGGAAAAGAACCTTAACGCAAGACTCAAGGCAATGTACAAAAATGGTACAGTAAACTTCGTTGACGTTCTTCTTGGTTCAAAGTCAATTTCTGAACTCGTATATAACATAAAAATGGTTCGTATGATTCATGAATACGACGTTGAAGTAGTTGAAATTCTTCAGCACGAGCATGAAGAACTTGAAAGAATCAAAGCAGAACTTGAAGAGGCTAAGGCAGAACTTGACAAGAAGAGAGATGAACTTGCAAGTCAGAAGGCTGAAAAAGATGCAAAGGTAAGTGATTTAAGAGCGAAGCAGGAAGTATATGATGCTCAGATTGCAGATCTCAAGAATCTTGTAAGAGACCTCGCATCAGAGCTTACAGGCTATGTTGGTGGCGAATTTGTATGGCCACTTCCATCATATACAAGACACAGCTGGTATATCACATCATGGGTAGGCTGGAGACTTCATCCAATTTATCATTCATGGAGATTCCATGGTGGTACAGATATCGCAGCTGGTACTGGTACACCAATCTATGCATGTGGTGTAGGTACAGTTATCAAGTCATCAAACTACAGCAACTACGGTCTTACAGTTATGATTGACCATGGTGATGGTGTAGTTTCGCTCTATGCTCACTGCAGCAAGCTTATTGCACAGGTTGGCCAGGTTGTTGCTCCTGGAGATAAGATTGCAGAAGTTGGTATGACCGGCGCAGCAACAGGTCCACATCTTCACTTTGAAGTAATGATTCATGGTGATGAGCAGGATTCAATGAAGTATTTCCCAGACATTGAGGCATACAGACCTAGTGATGTTATTCTTTAGCATTTAGATGCGACCTCAAAAGAGGTCGCATATTTTTTGGATTATGAACAGTATTATAAAAGAACTTCTCGCGAAAAGAGGCCTTACAACTGAAGAAGAAATAAGTGAGTTCCTTTCTGACAAGCCAAAGCTTACATATAGTCCTGCACTTCTTCCTGATATTGAAGAAGGTACAGACCTTATTATTGCTGAAGCAAAAAAGGGCAGCAGAATCCTTATTTATGGTGACTATGATGCTGATGGTATTACATCAACCGCTCTCATGTACACGGTACTTTCAAAGCTTACAGATAAGGAAAACATCTCATACTATATTCCTTCAAGATTTGAAGAAGGATACGGACTCAATATGGATGCTGTAAAGCAGTTCAAGGAAGATGGGGTTGAGTTCATGGTTACTGTTGACTGCGGATCTGTATCCTATGAAGAAGTGGAACTTGCAAAAAAACTTGGAATAAAAGTACTTGTTACAGACCATCATAACATTACTGATAAAATGGCCGACTGTCTCGTTATAAACCCAAAGAGACCTGACAGCAGCTATCCATTCAAGGAACTTTCCGGATGCGGTGTTGCATTCAAGGTTTGTCAGAGATTAAGAGAAAAGGCAGATCTAGATAGAAGTCTTCTTACTGAAGTTTTAGACCTTGTCCTTATAGGTACAGTTGGAGACATTATGCCACTTGTTGATGAAAACAGAACTCTTGTGAAGTTCGGTCTTCGCGCCATTAATTCCGGAAACAGAAAGGGACTGAATCATCTCATTTCAAGAATCGGACTTAGCTATGGTCAGATAACATCTGAAAATATAGGATTTGCTATTGTTCCTCACCTTAATGCCAGCGGCAGAATGGAACATGCAGGTATATCTGTTGAACTGCTTCTTTCTAACGATGATGAAAAGATAGAAAAGATTGTATCAGACCTGATTGGTCATAACTATGAAAGAAAGAGACTTCAGCAGCAGGCATTTGAAAAGGGAAGAGAGATACTTGAAGGACACGTTGAAGACTTCAATATCATAAGGCTTGATGACCAGCATGAGGGAATACTTGGAATAGTAGCAGGTAAACTCAAGGATGCATACAGAAGACCTGTAGCAATTGTATCTCCAAAAATGGATGGCAATATGGAACTCAAGGGTACAGGAAGAAGTACCGAGAAATTTGATATATATGCATTCCTTAAAAAATATGACGAGGATGGTCTTTTCAGTAAGTTTGGGGGACACAGTGGTGCCTGTGGATTTACTGTAAGTGAAAAGGATTATCCTGTGCTTAAGGAAAGAATAAGGGAAGATATGAAGAATGTCGATAAGGATATCTTCAGTGACGAACTTGCTTATGACCTTGATGTGGAAGAGAAGGATCTAACTCCACTTCTTGCAGCAGAAATGAGGAAGCTTGAGCCATTCGGAAAGGGAAACCGCAAGCCTAAGTTCAGAGTAAAGATTAAACCTGTGAAACAGGTTGTCCTTATGGGAGAAAACAAGAAGCACTTCAAATTCATGAGTTCCGGAATAAGCTTTGTTCTTTTCAATAATGCGAAGGAATATGATGTATCAAGACTCTATGAAGAGGAATTCCATGTGGTAGGAACCTATGATATTCAGCTATACAGAGGGGAAGCAAAGCCACAGTTTGTAATAGACAGAATTGTATTTTAGATTATGATTGATTTTGAGCTTGAAAAGAAAAAAGATGAAATAAGGGGGAAGGCCTTAAGAAAGATTTCCTTCAGTCAGAAGACTGAAAAGGAAATGAGAGCATACCTGATAGAACTTGGGTATTCAGAAGACCTTGTAGAGGATACAGTTTCATTTCTTAAGGACTTTAAGTACATAAATGATATTTCATATGCTGCATCATTCTACAGACGTGAAAAGGGTAAAATGAAAGGCATAAGAAGAATTGAATCGGAACTTCTAAAAAAGGGTATTTCAAAATCAGATATTGAAAAAGCGTTCATGGATATGGAAGATGACGAGGATTCAGGGTTCGAACCGGACATAGTAACTGCAAGAAAACTGAAGGACAAAATGGTAAGAGAGCAGCTTGCAATGGGAAAGGATCTGGATGACCGATTCAAATCTAGAGTAATGCGAAGACTTATGTCAAAAGGCTATGACACAGGTACATGCTACAGAATGCTTGGGGAGATCAAGAAGTGAAAGAATTTGACAGAGAAATAAAGCTTATAGGTGAAGAGGCATTTAACAGACTTAACAGTAGCCGTGTGCTCCTTTTTGGTGTAGGTGGTGTAGGAAGCTACACCTTTGAAGCACTGGTAAGAGGTGGCGTTGGTGAAATAGACATAGTGGACAAGGATGTTGTAGATATTACTAATATAAACCGTCAGCTTGTTGCGCTTCAGAGTACTGTTGGAAAGGATAAAGTTGAAGTTGCAAAGGAAAGGGCGCTTGACATCAATCCTTCGGTAAAAATTGGCACATACAGAATGTTCTACGAACCAGGGGACAGTACACTGGATTTTACAAAGTATGATTATGTAATTGACTGTATCGACTCTGTTCCTTCGAAGATTGATATCATCGAAAGAGCAAAGAAATGCAATGTAAGAGTAATCTCTTCCATGGGTACAGGAAAGAAACTTGATCCAACGCTTTTCAGAATTTCGGACATATCAAAAACATCAGTCTGTCCGCTTGCAAGAGTGGTAAGAAAAGCGCTTAAGGAAAAGGGTATAAAGGATGTAAAGGTTCTCTATTCACTGGAAGAACCTAAAAAGAGTGAGAATGTTATTTCGTCAATCAGTTTTGTCCCATCAGTTGCTGGACTTCTGATTGCAGGTGAAGTTATAAAGGATATTGCAGGATGCTGATTTGTGTATTTGGTGCTTCAAGCACTGATCTTGAAAAAGAATATTATGATGAAGCCTATGCACTGGGAAGAACCATTGCAGAAAGCGGAAACGGCATAGTTTTCGGAGGTGGAAATCAGGGCCTTATGGGTTCAGTTGTAAGAGGCGTTGAAAGTGGAAATGGTTATAGCCTTGGTGTTGCACCAAGATTCTTTGATAAACCTGACATTCTCTACAGCAGCTGCTCAGAGTTCATTTTTACTGATACAATGCGTGAAAGAAAGCAGATTATGGAAGACAGAGCAGATGCCTTTATTGCACTTCCAGGTGGAATAGGCACATATGAAGAACTTCTTGAAGTACTTACATTGAAACAGCTCGGACAGACAGATAAACCTATCGTAATCTACAATTTTAAAGGGTATTTCAATGAATTTCTGGCTATGATTGATTCTGCAGTAGAAAAGGGTTTTATGAAAAAAGAAGCCCTCAGAATTTTCACAGTTTCGGATAATCCTAAAAGTGCTGTAGAGGCAATTCTTAGGGAGAAAGAAAACCCTCTTGATGTGCTTCACCTTAAAAACATTTAGGGCCGTGAAATACACTGTATTCACCTAAAAAATGATTGACAGTGTATCGTTTATTTGATAGTATTGAAACGCAAACTTGTATATATATAATCTAAAAAAATTCGGAAGGAGAATTATCATGAATAAAACAGAATTAATCTCAGTAGTAGCTGAAAAGGCTGGAATGAGCAAGAAGGATGCTAAGGCTGCTGTAGAAGCTACATTTGCTGCAATCGAAGAAGCTCTTGTAAAGGGTGACAAGGTTCAGTTAATCGGATTCGGAACATTCGAAACAAAGAAGAGAGCTGCTAGAACTGGTAAGAACCCAAGAAATGGTGCTCCAGTAGAAATCAAGGCATGCTGTGCTCCAGCATTCAAGGCTGGAAAGGCTTTAAAGGATACTTTAAACAAGTAATACATAACGCATATTACAGGGCTTCAGCTGAAGCCCTTTTTTAGTGTCTTGAATAGTAGCATGATAGGTGATAGAATAATAGGGATTTTCGCGAAACATTAAACTACTGGAGGACAACGTGACAAAATTTGATGTTCTTAGGAAGGCATTCAAATCCGCATTCCCATACACAATTCCGATTTTTGCGGGATTCTGGTTCCTGGGAATGGCATACGGAATATATATGAAGGTATCAGGATTCAGTTTCTGGTACACTCTTCTTATGACTGTAGTAATATTTGGTGGATCACTGGAATTCGTTACAGTATCCATGCTTTTATCACCATTTGCACCACTGCAGTCATTCATAATGGCACTCCTTATTCAGGCAAGACACCTTTTCTATGGTCTTGCCATGCTTGACAAATACAAGGGAATGGGATGGAAGAGATTCTACCTCATATTCGGACTCTGTGATGAGACATTCTCAATCAACTGTTCAGTTGACGCACCAGAAGGAGTGGACAAGGGATGGTTCATGTTCTTTGTGACACTTTTAAATCAGACATACTGGGTAACAGGTTCTACTATGGGTGCAGTACTTGGTTCATTCATCAGATTCAATACTGAAGGCCTTGACTTTGTAATGACAGCAATGTTTGTTGTAATTTTCCTTGAACAGCTGATGAAGGAAAAGAAACACTATACAGCAATCATTGGAGTTGGAGCATCCGTTTTATGCAGGCTGATTTTCGGTGCAGACTCATTTATGATTCCAACAATGATTCTTATTCTCTGTATGCTCTGGGCATTCAGAAAACCTCTTGAAAGGTCAGGTGGACTCGAATGACAGTAGCTCAGCAGATTATTACAATTTTCATCTGTGCATTTGCAACGATGATAACAAGATTTACACCATTTGTCGTATTCAATTCAAAGAAGCCAACACCAAAGTTTATTCAGTACCTTGGAAAAGCACTTCCAGCAGCCATATTCGGTATGCTTGTAGTATACTGTCTTAAGAATGTGGAGATAGTGACAGGTGCACATGCGATTCCAGAAGTTATTTCAATTATTCTTATTACACTTGTTCACAAATGGAAGAGAAATATGCTTCTTTCAATTGGAGCAGGAACTGCGTGCTATATGCTTCTTGTACAGTTTGTATTCTAAATAAACTGCAGCACTGCTGCAGTTTTTTGTTGCTTTATATTATTATGAATCTGTGGTATACTGATAAATTGAAGAATTATGCGAGGTACACATATGAAATATATTGTAAGTGAAAAACTTAATGATGCATCCGGATTCACTGCCTATGCAAAGGCAAGAATGGATGTAGAGGATGTCCTTACATCAGAAGGCTTCCTTCCACTTGTAGTAACATATACAAAAGCAAATCTTAAAAGTTTCAAAGAGAGAACAAAGAGACAGTTTGATGCATATAAGACATGGAAGAATGCATTAAAAGGTTTAGGTAAGGGTGACAGCCTTGTTATTCAGTATCCTGAAGACAACAACTGTCAGCTTTTAGGCTTCCTTTTCAATTCTTTAAAGAGAAAAGGAGTAAAGATTGTTGCTCTTGTTCATGATATAGATCTTCTCAGATTCGGCAATCCAGGATACGGAAAAGTAAAATGGATGCTTTACAGATATCTTGAAGTGCAGAAGATTAATTCATTCTCAAAGCTTATTCTTCATAACGAAAAGATGAAGGAAACAGCTGTAAGAGAATGCAGTCTTCCAGAAGAAAAGATTGTTCCACTTGGAATATTCGATTATGTTCTTGATAAATCAATTCTTGAGGAAAAGACTGGCTTTGACAGATC
>JAKSSM010000043.1 GCA_024403065.1 Clostridia bacterium
GGTTTCATTTGAAACCCTCTTTTTGTATGTAGAAAACCCCGCGTTTGACGCGTGGATACTTTCTTGCAATAAAAAACTGCCTTTTGGGCAGTTAAGATTATTTTTTTACGTGCTTTTTAATTGCATTGAATGTCTCTTCTGAAATATCATGCTCGATTCTGCAGGCATCTTCATGTGCAACATCAGAATTGACACCAAGGCTTATAAGACATTCCGCTATGATTGTATGACGTTCAAGGACCATTTCTGCTCTTTCAAGACCTTTGTCTGTAAGAGCTATAGAGCCGTTTTCACCAACAGAAATGAATCCTTTTTCACGAAGGCTTTTCATGGCAATGCTTACGCTTGCTTTTGTGAATTCAAGTTTTTCTGCAATATCAATAGAACGGACATTTCCTTTTTCTTTTTTTAGAAGAAGTATTGCCTCGAGATAATCTTCCATAGATTCGTCGGATTTGTGTTTTATGTAGCTCATTTTGTGTCCTCCTGTACGATAATAATATACCATCTTGAGAGCATAATAGCAAAATAAATACGATTATTATTTGAAAAATGTATTGACTAAAGAAGTTAGCTATGCTAAACTTCTATACGGTTAGACAAGACTAACTTTGTAAAATGGAAGAAAGGACGGAAGTAATATGAGTCTCGCAGAAGCTTTAGAAGGAAAAGATTACATAGTTAAAGATATAGTCTCCCAGGATGAAGAACTGAAAAACTTTCTGTTCTCACTTGGATGCTACAGCGGCGAAGAAATAACTGTGATTTCCAGAAAGAAAGGCGGTTGCACAGTTTCAATAAAAGATGCAAGATACAACATTGATATGGACCTTGCAAGGGCTATAGCGGTATAGAATAAATCATCGGGTCCAGAGGACCCTTTTATAAGGCAATTCGGTTAGTTTAAACTAACTAGATGTATAGATGTATCAGTAATTTCGAAAACATAAAGGAGGATAATTATGAGGATTGCACTTACGGGAAATCCCAACAGTGGCAAAACCACAATGTACAATGCCCTTACCGGTCGCAGGGAGAAAATAGGAAACTGGGCAGGGGTAACAGTAGACAGAAAGGAGAGTCCTGTTAAAAAGGCATATTATGATGGTGAAAAAGAAGTAATTGCAGTTGACCTTCCAGGAGCATACTCAATGTCACCATTTACATCAGAAGAAAGTATCACAAGTTCATATGTAAGAAATGAAAATCCTGATGTAATAATCAATATCGTAGATGCAACAAACTTAAGCAGAAGCCTTTTCTTTACAACACAGCTTCTTGAACTTGGAATTCCAGTTGTAGTTGCCTTAAACAAAAGTGATGTGAATGAAAAGAATGGAACAGTAATTGACACAAAGATTCTTTCTGAAAAACTTATGTGTCCAGTAGTTAATACTGTTTCCACATCAGGTGATGGAATAAAGGATGTAATATTAAAAGCAGTAGAAACTGCAGGTTTGGAGCAGAAAGCACCTTATATTCAGGCAGATATTGACCTTAGAAGCAAAGAAGAAGTAGAAAAAGAAGACAGAAAAAGATTTGAATTCGTAAATAAGGTTGTTTCATCTGTAGAAAAGAGAAAGGTTCTTACAAAAGAGAAAAATACAGGAGACAGGATCGATGCTGTGCTTACTCACCCTGTATCAGGCCTCATCATTTTTGCAGCTATTATGTTCCTCGTATTCTACATTTCACAGTCTACTCTTGGAACATGGATTGCAGATTGGCTCGTTGGTCTTATTGAGTCTTTCCAGGACTGGGTAGGCGGAATGATGGAAGATGCAAATCCGCTTCTCTATGCGCTCCTTGTTGATGGTATTATAGGTGGCGTTGGCGCGGTAGTAGGATTCCTTCCGCTTGTAATGGTTATGTATTTCTTAATTGCTCTTCTTGAAGACTGTGGATACATGGCTAGAGCAACAGTAGTACTTGACCCTATTTTCAAACGTGTAGGCTTATCTGGAAAGTCAGTTATTCCAATGATTATTGGAACAGGATGCGGTATTCCTGCAATCATGGCATGCCGTACTATAAGAAATGAAAGAGAAAGACGTGCAACAGCAATGCTTACAACATATATGCCATGTGGCGCAAAACTTCCTGTAATTGCACTTTTTGCAGGAGCATTCTTCCCTGACAGCAAGTGGGTTGGTCCCCTTATGTACTTTGTAGGCATTATTCTTATTCTTCTTGGTGCCTTACTTATTAAGGCTGTAAATGGTATGAAGTACAGAAAGTCCTTCTTTATCATAGAACTTCCTGAATACAAGGTTCCAAGTCTTAAGTTTGCTGCAGGCTCAATGCTTGAAAGGGGTAAAGCATATATTATTAAGGCAGGAACAATCATTCTTGTATGCAACACCGTTGTTCAGATCATGCAGTCATTTGACCTGAGTTTCAATACAGTTGAAGAGGGTATGGAAAACACATCAATACTTGCTTCAATCGCAACACCATTTGCATATCTCCTTGTACCAGTTGTAGGAATTAAAGCATGGCAGCTTGCAGCTGCAGCTATTACAGGATTCATTGCAAAGGAAAATGTAGTAGGAACTATTGCGACAGTATATGCAATTACAAACTTTATTGATACGGAAGAACTTGAACTAATTGGTGAAGGAAATGAAGTTGCAGTTGTTATGGGCCTTACAAAGGTTGCAGCGCTTGCTTATCTTATGTTCAACCTCTATACTCCACCATGCTTCGCAGCAATTGGTGCCCTTAACTCTGAACTGAAGAGCAGAAAATGGCTCTTTGCAGCAATTGGGCTTCAGCTTGCAACAGGTTTTACTGTAGGATTCCTTGTATATCAGATTGGAACACTTGTAACTACAGGAAGCCTCGGTGCTGGTTTTGTTGGTGGACTTATTGCAGTAATCGTTTTTGCAGTAGTAATTGCAGTACTTATTGTAAAGGGAAACAGAAGTATTGACAAAGAGTATGCTCTTAAATAAGGAGAAAAGTTTATGGAAAATTTTATCATCACAGCAGTAATTATCCTTATCGTCGGTTCCGCATGCATGTATATCTATAAAGCAAAGAAAAAAGGAAAGAAATGCATAGGATGTCCTGAATCGGGATGCAGCAAATGCAGCTGCTCTAGAAATGAGTAAAACAGTATAACGATACACGGGCTCATCTGGGCCTCCTTAAAGATATTTGCAGGAAAAGAGAGTTTTTGAAAAACTCTCTTTTTTTGTATGTCTCTGCTATGTTAATATATACATATACTATATGTAAAAGAGGAGACATTATGGAACTTTTAGATGCAGTTAAAGGAAGAAGAAGTATAAGAAAATATGAAGATAAGCCAATCGCTCATGAAACTATCGAAAAGATAGTAGAATCCGCAAGATTCTATCCATCATGGAAGAACTCAGGACTTGCAAGATTCTATGTGATTGAAGGGAAGGAAAACATAAAGAAATACTGTGACAGCTCAATCAGTGATTTTTCATTCAATGTGGGAACTGTAGAAAATGCAGCAGCAGTTATGGTTATAGCTTTTGTAAAGGGTAGATCAGGTTTCGACAGAGACGGCTCCTTCTCAACGCCAAAGGAAGACAGATGGGAAATGTTCGACTGTGGAATTGCAGCACAGACTTTTGCACTCTGCTGTCATGAAGAGGGAATCGGAACATGCATTCTCGGATACTTTGATGAAGTAAAGACAAAGGAATTCTTGGGCCTTGGTGATGACATGGGTATAGGCTGTGTTATTCCAATGGGATACTCCAGTGAAACACCAAATGCACCAAGAAGAAAAGAAGTAAAAGATATTCTCGTATTTGCTTAGAATTCTGTTGAATAAAGAATAAGTTTAATATATAATATGGGAGAGGCGTAAAGTAGCCTCTTTTATATTGCATTTTTTGTATTAGTTATAGAAAGCTGAAAAAGTATGAAACCATTAAAAAGATTTTTAACAGGTATCTTATATGTTATCTTCCTTGCATGTGAAGTGCTTTTCATGGTGCTTTTAAAGAAGCTCAATGTACTTCCTGCAAAGTTCTTTATTCCTATTGCAGTTCTCCTTGCGGTAGTGTCTGTTGTGCTTCTTTCCATGAAGCTGAAGAAAAAGACAGTTAACGCTTCAGTTATACTGATGCTCATTCTTATCGCTGGGCTTCTCGCAGGTTCATACTATATAGGAAGAACACTTGTGTTCCTTTCAAGAATGGTTGCTGAACCTGAAAAGACTGAAGACTATCATATCCTTGTTGTTCAGGATTCAGAATACATTCCAGAACCAGTAGTTGTAGAACCAACAAAGAAAGAAAAACTTCTTCTTTTCCTTTTCCCTGAAGAAGAGGAAGAAGATGTTGAGCCATATGACAGTGCATCAGTATGTAAGATTGAAGATGCTGCAGAAATCCTCAAGGGAAAGAAAATCGGTACATATATGACAACCGACAGAAACTACTCAGAAGCAAAGGGTACACTTTCATCAAACATGGATGTTGAATGTACATACGAAGCTGATGCAAAGACACTTTATGACAAGCTTCTTTCAGGCGAATATGAATTCATCCTTCTTTCAGATATCTCATATCAGATCATGAAGGATCAGGAAAGTGACATCCTTGACAAGACTGATATCCTCTACACTCTCAAGTTCAAGATTGAAGAGGAAGAAAAGAAGGAGATTGATGTTACAAAGGATTCATACAACATTCTTCTTTCAGGATGTGACTTCTTCGGAAAGTTCGCAAGCGATACAATCCACCGTTCAGATGTAGACATGATTGCTACAGTAAACCCTGTAACACATGAAGTACATCTTACATCAATCCCTAGAGACTACTATGTAAAGCTTCACTCCTATGGAGAATATGACAAGCTGACACATGCGTCCTTAAAGGGTGTTGAAGAACTTAAGAAGACAATTGAAGACACTCTTGGTATTGAAATCCAGTACTATGTAAGAGCAAACTTCAACGGACTTCTCCGTTTCGTAGATGCAATCGGCGGTATCGATGTTGAATCAGAACGTGATTTCATACTTACAGTTGAAGGTGAGTACTACTCATACAAGACTACAAAGCATATCGTAAAGGGAACAAATCATCTTAATGGTGCTGAAGCATTATCCTTCTGCAGAGAAAGAAATGCATTCTCCGAAGGAGACCTTCAGAGAATCCGTGACCAGCAGATAGTATTTGAAGCAATCCTTAAAAAGGCTACACAGTCAACTACAATCCTTACAAGCTACCTTGATATTCTTAATGCTCTTTCAGGAAGAATTGAAACAGACTTCACTCCTGAAGAAATGGCAGCACTTGTAAGCATGCAGCTTAACGAAATGCCTTCATGGAACATTACAAAGACTGCAATCACTACAAAGTACGGCTGGGAAATCTGTTACCTTGCACAGTACTACGGAAAGCTTAACGTAGCACTTCAGGATGAAGTACAGAATGCAATCTGCCGTGACGAAATCTTTAGAGTATTATCAAACCGAGTTATAAGCGAAGGCGAAACTGAAAACCTGGAAGGTGAGTCAAAGTAGAGATGGCAAAGGAATTTCTTGAAAGAGAGAAGTCAAAGGTCATCGGAAAGCATTTCATGACAGGAAAAGATGTGGTGTCTGGAATAGATAACCCGATATCCTTAGGCATGAGATTCTACATCCTGGAAAATGGGGAGGTTGCATCGGAGTTTACTCCAGACTTCTGCCACGAGGGACACGTTGGAATGTTCCACGGCGGACTGATCTCATCAGTGCTTGACGAGAGTATGGGTAGAGCAGCGATGTCCTATGCGGAGGATGAAAAGACAGTACACTCCGTAGTGACTGGAGAACTGACTGTAAGATTTCTTGAACCAATAATGATTGGAGAAAAGAAACTTGCAGTAGGACGTGCCATTTCCAAAGAAGGAAGAAAAACCTACTGTGAAAGCTACATCATAGGAAGTGACAACAGGGTATATGCAAAGGCAAAAGGTGTGTTCTTCGATGTAGGTGGAATCGATGATGTGGAGGCACATAAAGCCCTTACTGGGGACAGCAATGAACTTGTATCTGGTGACCCAAAAGAACTTTAAAAAGATGTTGACATTGACATGTTGACAATATATAATTATTAGGCAACTTTATGATTAAAATTGCGAGGACTATGTTTTTATAGCCTTGTTTTATTTAGATGGAGGACAATCAAAATGAGAGTAAAGGTAATTTTAGCTTGTACTGAATGCAAGCAGAGAAACTACAATACGATGAAGAACAAGAAGAATGACCCAGATCGTATTGAAATGCAGAAGTACTGCAGATTCTGCAAGAAGCACACTCTTCACAAGGAAACAAAGTAGGAGAGAGTTATGGCTACTGTAGAAAAGAAGAAAAAGAATTCCTTAAAGGACTTCTTTAAGGGAGTAAGACTTGAATTAAAGAAAGTCGTATGGCCAACAAGAAAGGAACTTGTTTCCTACACTGTAGTAGTACTCGTTATCTGTCTCGTATTTGCACTTGGATTCTGGATCGTTGATACAGGTGTCCTTGCTGCTTTACGTGCAATCATTGGCGCATAGTCGGATAGCATTACTTATACTTTTTAATTGAGGGAAATTATGGCTGAGAACGCAGTAAAAAACACATCAAGTTACGGAAAGAATCGTGACACAAACCCAAGATGGTACGCTGTACATACATATTCAGGTCACGAAAACAAAGTAAAAATGAATATTGAGAAGATGGTTGAAAACCGTGGTATGCAGGATGTGATACTTGAGGTAACTATTCCTATGGAAGATGTCATCGAAATGAAGGACGGGGAAAGAAAGCTCAAGACTAGAAAGAAGTTCCCAAGCTACGTTATCATTAAGATGATTGTCACAGATGAGGCATGGTACCTTGTAAGAAACACACAGGGTGTAACAGGTTTCCTTGGCCATGGCTCAGAACCTATTCCACTTACAGACGAGGAAGTTGCTCGTATGGGAATAGAAAAGGTTAATATTGAACTTGACGTAAGTGTAGGCGAAACAGTAAACGTTGTTAACGGACCATTCGAAGGCTTCGCAGGAGTTGTAGAAGACGTTAACGTTGAAAAGCAGACTCTTAAGGTTAAGGTCTCTATGTTTGGAAGAGATACACCTGTTGAACTTGAGTTCGCACAGGTTTCAAAAATCTCATAAAAATTCTGAAGAAAGGAGAAGACAATGGCTAAGAAGATTGAAGCATATATTAAACTTCAGATCGCAGCAGGTAAGGCTACACCAGCACCTCCAGTAGGTCCAGCTTTAGGACAGAAGGGTGTTAACATCATGGACTTCTGCAAGCAGTTCAATGCAAAGACTCAGGATCAGCCAGGTATGATTATTCCAGTAGTAATCACTGTATATTCCGACAGATCATTTACATTCGTTTGCAAGACTCCACCAGCAGCTGTATTAATCAAGAAAGAAGCTGGAATTGAACACGCATCTGGTGAACCAAACAAGAAGAAAGTTGCGACAATCACAAACGCTCAGGCGCAGAAGATTGCAGAAATCAAGATGCCAGATTTAAATGCAGCTAACCTTGAAAAAGCAACAGAAATGATCAAGGGTACTGCTAGATCAATGGGTGTCGTAGTAGAAGGTTAATTTAAGATGGGAGACTTATATCAATAAGTCGCTATTACCACAAGGAGGAAAAAGAAATGCCTAAAAGAGGTAAAAATTATCAGGATGCAGTTAAGAAGTTTGACAAGACAGTGCTCTTCGAAGCACCAGAAGCTTTAAAGACTGTATGTGACGTAAAGTCAGCAAAATTTGATGAAACAGTTGAAGTACACGTTAAGCTTGGTGTAGACGGAAGACACGCTGACCAGCAGGTTAGAGGTGCTATCGTTCTTCCAAACGGAACTGGTAAGACTGTAAGAGTTTTAGTTTTCGCTAAGGGACCTAAGGCTCAGGAAGCTGAAGAAGCTGGTGCTGAATATGTAGGAGCAGAAGAACTTGCTCAGAAGATTCAGGGCGGCTGGTTCGACTTCGATGTAGTAGTAGCTACACCAGACATGATGGGTGTTGTAGGAAGACTCGGTAAGGTTTTAGGACCTAAGGGATTAATGCCAAACCCAAAGAGTGGTACAGTTACTATGGATCTTAAGAAGGCTCTTCAGGAGATTAAAGCCGGTAAGGTTGAATATCGTCTTGATAAGCAGAACATTATCCACACACCAATTGGAAAGACTTCATTTGGACCAGAAAAGTTAGAAGAAAACTTTAACGCTTTACTTGAAGCAATTGTAAAGGCTAAGCCAGCAGCTGCCAAGGGACAGTACTTAAAGTCAGTAACTGTATGTTCCACAATGGGTCCTGGAGTTAAGGTTAACCCAGCACTTATCCAGTTCTAGTGGATAGAAAATCTAAACAAGTAAACAAACCTAAGACAGCGGGTGCGTACGCTTAATAACCCGCCGAGGTACAATATATAAAATATTGGCCTCGCAAAGTGCGAGGCTTTTATATACTGGTACCTGATTCCATCATATTTGATGAGAAAGGAGAAAAAACTTAATGTCAATTGAAGCTAAACAGGCTAAACAGGTCATTATCGACGAAATCAAAGAAAAGTTAAATGGCGCTCAGTCAGCAGTTGTTATCGATTATATGGGAATCACAGTTGCACAGGCAGATGCAATGAGAAAGAAGTTAAGAGAAGCAAATGTTGATTACACAGTTTACAAGAATACTTTAGTAAAGAGAGCAATCGAAGGAACAGAATTCGAACCTTTAAAGGATGCTCTTGAAGGACCATCTGGTCTCGCTATTTCCAAGGAGGACGCTACTGCTCCAGCAAGAGTACTCAAGGAAGTAATCGATGACTTCAAGAAGATGTCATTCAAGGCTGGTGTTGTAGAAGGAAAGTTCTGCGACCAGGCTCAGATCACTGAAGTTGCCAACATTCCAGGAAGAGACGTTCTCATTGCAAAGTTCCTTGGTTCAATTCAGAGCCCAGTATCAAAGGCTGTAAGAACATTCCAGGCTATCGCTGATGCTAAGGCAGAAGCTTAATTCTAAAAGAAGTAATTTACTAATATTTATTGAAAGGAAATATAACAATGGATAAGAATCAGATTATCGAAGCTATTAAGAACATGACAGTTCTCGAATTAAATGAATTAGTTAAGGCATGTGAAGAAGAATTCGGCGTATCAGCTGCAGCTCCAGTAGCAGTAGCAGCAGGTCCAGCAGCAGCAGCTGTTGAAGAACAGACTGAATTCACAGTAGTACTTGAAGCAGCAGGAGCTGAAAAGATCAAGGTTATCAAGGCTGTAAGAGAAATCACTGGCTTAGGACTTAAGGAAGCTAAGGAACTCGTAGACGGAGCTCCAAAGAACGTTAAGGAAGGCATTGAAAAGGCTGAAGCTGAAGCAATCAAGGCTAACCTTGAAGCAGTTGGTGCACAGGTTACTCTTAAGTAATTCAACGCAATCTGTAGAAATCATCGGTGTACGTTATGTACACCGATTTTTTTATGTGAAAAACTGTGAAATATTTGAAAATTGTTCTTGCAATCTTTACAAAATGAGTCTATAATATTAAACTGCCATAAAAGTTAATATGCGGTAGTATCGCTTTTTAGGAAGCAGTGCTCCGCAGCTAGTATATATTTTAAAATAAGGAGTGATAAAGATGCCAAATCCTATCAAAGTAGGAAGAAAAGAACGTATGACATTTGCGAAAATCGCTGAAGATTTCGACAAAATGCCTAACCTGATCGATATTCAGACTTCATCATACAAGTGGTTTATCGAAAAGGGATTAAAGGAAGCATTCGATGATATTTCACCAATCAGAGACTATGCAAACAAGTTAAGTCTTGATTTCATCGATTATCATGTTGCTGAAAATCCTAAGTACACTCAGGAAGAATGCAAGGAACGTGATACAACATACGCTGCTCCACTTAAAGTTACAGCAAGACTCAGAAACAATGAAACAGGCGAAGTAAAGGAAAGCGAAGTTTTCATGTGTGAATTCCCTATCATGACTGAAAAGGGTACATTCATCTACAACGGAGCTGAACGTGCTGTTGTTACACAGCTCGTACGTTCACCTGGAGCATATTTCGCAAACACAGAAAAGGACAAGACTGGAAAGACACTCTTCACATCACAGGTAATTCCAAACCGTGGTGCATGGATTGAATACGAAGCTGAAACAGGTGATACTGTTGCAGTTCGTCTTGACAGAAACCGTAAGCAGCCACTTACAGTATTCCTTCGTGCGTTAGCTTCTCCAGAAGGAAAGCGTGAAGAAGCAAGAAAAGCTAACAGCTGGTGGGGTTTAAAGAAGGCTTTAGTAGAAGGTACAAACCAGGAAATCATCAACCTCTTTGATGCTGATCCAGTAATCGTAAAGACTCTTGAAAAGGACAAGGAGTCTCATGATTACGCTACAGGTATCCAGGAAATCTACAGAAAGCTCCGTCCTACTGAACCTGCATCTTTAGAAAGTGCAATGTCACTTTTCAACTCCATTTTCTTCGATGACAGAAGATATGACCTTGAAAAGGTAGGAAGATTCAAGTACAACCAGAAGCTTGGTCTTCTTGACCGTATCGCTGGTGAAAAGGCAGGAGAAGATGTAATTGACCCTAACACTGGAGAAATCCTTGTTGAAGAAGGTCAGATCATCGATACAGAAACAGCAGAAACAATCCAGAATGCTGGTGTATTTGCTGTAACTGTATATTCCCCAGATCCAGACAAGACACATGAAAAGACAAAGGTAATCGGTAACGGTTTCGTAAATGTTGAATACTTTATCGCTAATTACTATAACGAATACAAGAGTGTTGACCTTAAGAAGGCTGGTATTGCAGGTGAAGCATACTATCCAGTATTAAAGGAATTACTCGAAGCAGCTGTAAAGAACGGATTCGAAGCAAAGGATCTTCAGTCAATTCTTTCTGACAACAAGAGTGAACTTTCACCAAAGTACATTCTTCCTCAGGACGTAGTTGCATCCGTAAGCTACTTCTTAAACCTCTACTACAGTGTAGGCCGTGTAGATGATATCGACAACCTTGGAAACAGAAGATTAAGAACTGTAGGCGAACTCCTTCAGAACCAGTTCAGAATCGGTCTTTCAAGAATGGAAAAGATTGTTAAGGAAAAGATGACAGCTCAGGATGTTGAGATGGCTACTCCTCAGCAGCTTATCAATTCAAGACCTGTAATTTCTGCTGTAAAGGAATTCTTCGGTTCTTCACAGCTCTCACAGTTCATGGACCAGAACAACCCACTTGCTGAACTTACTCACAAGAGAAGACTTTCAGCATTAGGACCTGGTGGTCTTTCACGTGACAGAGCAGGATTCGACGTTCGAGACATTCACTATACTCACTATGGCAGAATGTGTCCTATCGAAACTCCAGAAGGTCCTAACATCGGACTTATCGGTTCAATCACAACTTATGGTAAGGTAAATGAATATGGTTTCATTGAAACACCATACAGAGTTGTTAAACATAAGACAGTAAACGGAAAGACTGAAACTATCGTAACAGATGAAATCCAGTACCTCCCAGCATGGAGAGAAGATGAAATCTACTACGACAAGGACGGAAACAAGAAGCAGTGCGTTATCGCACAGGCAAACGAACCACTTGACAAGGATGGACATTTCTTGAACGAAAAGGTTCTTTCAAGAAGACTTCATGGTGAAATCGCTCTTTCATTGAGAGAAGAAGTTGACTTCATGGACGTATCACCAAAGCAGGTAGTATCAGTTGCTGCTGCCATGATTCCATTCCTTGAAAACGACGACGCCAACCGTGCCCTCATGGGATCCAACATGCAGCGACAGGCAGTTCCACTTCTTGTAACAGAAGCTCCATTTGTAGCTACAGGTATCGAATACAAGGCTGCATGTGACTCAGGTGTTGTTGTACTTGCAAAGGA
>JAKSSM010000044.1 GCA_024403065.1 Clostridia bacterium
CAACTGCAATTTCAGCAGTTATGATTCCAGTTGTTTCAAGGATGGCAATTGCAATGGGTAAGGCTATGCAGCAGGCAGTAATGATGCTTGTAAGTGGCATTGGAGGTATTATCGTATATCTTGTAAATCCATCATCAGTAACAGGAGCTGTAATATTCTTTGGAGTATATACACTTGCTCAGACAAGCTTCTGGCAGCTTTCAAATGCAGTATTCTACGATATTGTAGAGGTTGATGAATGGGTTAACAACAAGAGAAGAGAAGGAGATATGTCATCTCTTATCTCAGTTACAGGAACAATCATCTCATCATTCATGATCTGGATATTCGGAATACTCTTTGATATTGCAGGATATGATCCTTCACTTGCAGTTCAGCCTTCAGGTGTTGTTCCATTCCTTAATGCAGCAGTTGTACTTGTACCATCAGTACTTTACCTCTTATGCTTCGCAGCACTTAAGGCATGTCCAATCAACAAGAAGACATTTGAGTCACTGCAGAAGGCACTGGCCTTAAGAAAAGAGGGAAAAGACTACTCCATGTATATGGATGATGTCAATAAGATTCTCGGAAAGAAAAACTAGTTAGATATTTTCATTTTTAGAAAGGAATTCATTATGTTCGGTTATGGAATAGGTTCCATGGGACAGGGAGCCAGCTACAAGTTTGTGGGTTCATACTTCATAACATACCTTGTTGGCTGCGTATATCTTGATCCAAAAACAGCATCCCTTATTGCATCAGTTGCACTTTATGTTGAAGCAATTGCAGGTATTCTTGTAGGAAGTCTTTCAGACACCTGCACATCAAAGATGGGAAGAAGAAGACCATTCATTCTTGCGTCTACAATTGTTGTTCCAATTGTACTTGTATGTATGACTCATACAATTCATGCTGGTGGCAGTGTGAAGGTTATATACTATATGTTCTTCGCAATCCTCTTCAGAGTATTCTTCTCTGTATTTGATATTCCATTCGGTGCCTTTGGTACTGAAATCGTCCAGGATTATGATGGAAGAACAAAGCTCAGAACAATCTCCCGTTTATGCGGTATTGCAGGAAATGTTGTAGGATATGTTATCCCTGTTTTCCTTCTCGGTTTCTTTGAAGGTAATGAAGAAACCGGCTGGCAGATTATCGGTATAATCGTATCTGTTACAGTATTTGTTGCCTTTGCATCAGCATTTATCTTTACAAAGGGTAAAGGAATAGTACTTAGCAAGGAAAACAAGGTTAAGAAGGGAAATATCCTTGTTGATATCCTTAAGAACTATGTAGGTCTTCTCAAACTCAAGCCAATGAAATACATGGTAGTGTACAAAGGCTGTGTAATGTCAGCATTATCCCTGTATGACGTTGGAATGATCTGGTACCTTACACTTTCACTCAAGCAGAACAACACAAATTCAGCACTTATCTATGCTGTTCAGATTGTTGTATTCCTTATTGCAACACCTGTTGTAAGAAAGCTTGCGCTTATGCTTGGAAAGGCAAAGGCACAGCTTACAACACTCTTTACATGTGCTGCAGTTGGTACTTTCGTATTCATTGTAAATCCAAAGAACATGTACTTTGGTATCGTATACTTATGCGTTTTCTCCATGATGCAGACAAGCTTCTGGCAGATTTCATACTCCATGTTTGATGACTGCAATGAAGTTGATGAATGGGTAAACGGAAGAAGAAGAGAAGGAAACCTTTCCTCCATGATGTCTGTACTTGGAACTATCGTAGCTGCTGTAATGGTACAGCTCTTCGGTATATTCTTAAGTGCAAGCGGATATGATGCAATGCTTGCTGAACAGGCTGCATCAACTGTAAACTTTATCAATGCTGAATACATCCTTATGCCAAGTATTCTCTGCCTTATTGCAGGTATTGCTGTTATTCTTCAGCCTATCAACAAGAAGAGATTCGATTCACTTCGTGCTGCCTTAAAAGCAAGAAAAGAAGGAGAAGACTACTCACAGTATATGGATGATGTAAATAAACTTATCTAGAACTATGGAATCAGGCCCTGTGCCTGATTCTTCTGTTTTCAAAACACTTATGCTTGTGATATACTGAAAAAGCATCAGGAGGTAACTATAATGGCGGACATCAGAATTACAGACGTAAAAACATATCTTGTGCCAAAGATTCCATACAGTACAAATGAGTACTGCTGGAGTTCAACAAAGGCACTTCTTTTTGTAAAGGTAGAAACAGACAAGGGTATTTCAGGATGGGGAGAATGCTATACACTGGCTGACCGTGAACGTTCCATTTCAGTTCACGTTGAAGAAATGGCAAGATACCTTATTGGAAAGGACCCTACAGAAATAAAGTATTTCCAGTACTGGGCAACAAACTTCTTTGGAGAAAGAAGAACGGGAAGTGATGTTGACTGAGCAATTTTAGGGATGGAAATTGCGGGATGGGATATTGCAGGGAAATATTTCAATATGCCTGTATATGCTCTTCTTGGTGGAAAGGTAAGAAAAAAGGTACCTGTATACCTTAACCTTGGTTCAGGAGAACCTAAGACACCTGAAGAAGAAGCAGAAATGACTTTAAAGCTTAAGGAAAAGTTCGGCTATAACGCTGTAAAGCTTTATCCTTTTGACTGGATGAGAGATGAAGATGAAATCGCTGACCACGTATACCGTTTCCGTCAGCTTATCGGACCAGATATGAGACTTATGGTAGATATCTGGAGAGAAATCGATGTTCCAATGGTAAAGAGACTCTGCAGAAAACTTGAAAAGAGTGATGTAAGATGGCTTGAAGAACCAATCGCAAACGACGATTTCAGAAAACTCAAGGAAATCCATGATTCCACAATTCTTCCAATCGTAAGTGGAGAATCCATGTTTGGAAGACGTCAGTTCAAGGAAATGATGGATCTTGGAGCAGTAGATATCATTAACCCTGACGTTTCAATCGTAGGCGGCATCCTTGAACTCAAGGAGATTGCAACTCTTGCAGAAATCTCATATGTAAAGGTTGGCCCTCACGAATGCAACAGTTCAACAGCAGCGCTTAATGCTACAGTTCATGCTGCATCCACTATGCCTAACCTTGATATGGTTGAAACTTTCCCATGGTATTTCGCGCTTGGCGACAAGCTTTCAAAGAACCAGCTTCAGGTAAAGGATGGCTTTATCGAAGTTCCAGACACTCCAGGTCTTGGAATCGAAATGGACGAGGATTTCCTGAAATCTCTTACATATGTACCAAGAGGAATGAATTCCTGGGAAGGAAAAGAGTAATCATTGGCATAATACTTGCTATATATATTTTTGATTTTCATAAGTTTTGCAACGACTAGGAAAAATTAAAAAATCTATGGAGGATTTAAAATGAAATTTGACAAGATGATCGATACTGTCGATACACATACTGGTGGTGAACCTACCAGAATTGTATTAAGCGGCATTCCTTTCTTACCTGGCAACTCAGTTAAGGAAAAGAGAGACTATTTCGCAGAACATTACGACTACATCAGAACAAGACTTACATATGAACCTAGAGGACATCTTGGAATGCTCTGTGCTGCTGTAATTCCACCATGTGATCCAAGAGCAGACTTCGGTATTTTCTACTTTGACGATTCACAGTACCTTGACATGTGCGGACACGGAACTATGGGTGTTGGTACAGCTTTACAGGAAATCGGACTTGTTCCACCTGAAAAGAAGAAGGAATTCGTTATCGAAACACCTGCAGGTCTTGTAAAGATCAAGAACAACTTCAACGAAGCAGGAGATTTCGTTGAAAGCACAACTTTAAGAAACGTTAACGCTTACGTAATTCAGAACGAAGTAAGAATCGACTGTGGCGAAATCAAGGATATTCCTGTAAATCTCGCTTACGGCGGAAACGTATTTGCTATTCTTCCAGCTGAAAAGTTCGGTGTTGAAATCGAACCAAAGGATGTTAAGAAGATCAAGATGTACTCAAGAGAAGTAAGAAAAGTTTTTGAAGAAATGGGTATCCATGTAAACCTCGTTCAGTGGGTTTCAAAGGCTAAACTTCCTACATCAACTCAGAGAGTAGTACACGGTTCAGGATATGGTCTTCCTGACAGATCACCAGGAGGAACTGGTACATCAGCTAAGCTTGCATGGCTCTGTGAAAACGGCCAGCTCAAGGTTGGTGAAAAGTTCGTTTACGAAGGAATCGTAGACGCTCAGTTCATCGGTGAAGTAATTGAAGTTCTTGAAGTTAACGGCAGAAAGGAATATGTAACAGAAGTATCTGGAAAAGCTAGAATCACTGGATTCCACAAGTTCGTATTCAACGCTGAAGATGGATTAAACGAAGGATTTATTTTCGAAGACGAAGACTAATACTGTTTGATGAAAAAGAAAAACAAGAATCTTGGCTGGATAAATGAAAGCTTCAACTATATTGATTCTGTCACAATGATTGACAAGAGCGGAACCATAGTTGTAAAGAAAAGATTCAATCCAAGATTCTCGGATGAACAGAACAGAATAGACAATCAGTGGGCAGTTGGGAAGAACCTCCTTGAGGTCTTCCCATCTCTCTCACATGAAGACAGCTCCCTAATTCAGGCCCTGACAACAGGTAAGATCGTGTGCTATGAAGCACAGGAAGTACTGAATCATGAAGGGGGAATTTCCATCACCAACAATATCACTTTTCCTATTGTTTCGCGTGGTGAGATTTTAGGTGCAATCGAACTTTCCCGTGACGTAACACACCGTGCAGGTCTTAATGGAATGGAAGCGGAAAAGCCTGAAAAAACAAGAGAAAAGAAGGGCAAGGCGAAGTACACAATCGATGATATTGTGACACAGAGCAGAAAGATGATTGCAATCAAGGAAAAGATCAGAAAAATTGCTGACAGTTCCTCCTCTGTACTTATCTATGGAGAGACTGGAACAGGCAAGGAACTTATAGTTTCTGCCATTCACAATGCCAGCGAAAGAAAGGATAAACCTTTCCTTGCACTTAACTGTGCAGCACTTCCAGAGAGCATCCTGGAAGGACTCCTTTTTGGTTCCCAGAAGGGAGCGTTCACCGGAGCAGAAAACAAAAAGGGTATGTTTGAAGAGGCCAACGGCGGTACCATCTATCTGGATGAAATAAACTCCATGCCTCTTACAATTCAGGCTAAGCTCCTTCGAGTTTTGCAGGACAAGGCAGTTACACCACTTGGTGGTTCAAAACCTGTTGACCTTGATGTAAGAATCATTGCATCGACCAACGTTCCTGTAAGAGAACTTGTAAAGAGCGGTCTGATGAGAAAAGATATCCTTTACAGAATAAATACAATAAATATTGAGATTCCGCCTCTTAGAGAAAGACTGGAGGATATCATACTTCTTGCATATCACTTTATTGACAAGTACAACGAAGAATTCGGCAAGAATGTAAAGGGAATTTCAAAGGAGGCAGTGGCATTCCTCATGACACAGCACTGGCATGGAAATGTCAGAGAACTGGAACATGTAATTGAAAGTGCCATGAATATTATGGGTGACAGCGGTGAAATCGGTCTTGAGCAGATACCGGTGCACCTGAATGATGATTTTGAAGGACAGGAGAGCCTTACAGAGGATCTGGGAAACTCAAACTACAGTGAATATACACCTTCTCTTACAGAGTCCCTTGAGGCATATGAAAAGAAGCTTGTAAATGCGGCTCTTGTAGAAAGCCACTACAATGTGTCACTTGCAGCTGAACTTCTGAAGATTCCAAGGACAAGTCTCAACTACAAGATCAAGAAATATGGCCTCGAAAAACACATTTGACGAAAATTGGTCACAAAAATATGAAAGAATATTGGAAATGACGGGAAATGGTCACAAATGACCAAAAACCGTCATTTTTGTTGTTTTTTTTGTCTGTGTATACATTTTTAAAGTGTCGAAAACCCATGAAATTTGTACTCTTTTAAAAATGTTTGAAAAAATATACACATGGCATGTTTTTTGCTTTAGAATATAGGTGGTTTGCAAAACTTAGAAATTATACTTATCACTATTATTCAGGAGGAAAACAAATGGAATATGGTATTTTATCCTTAATTCCGGCTATATTAGCAGTTGCACTCGCATTCTGGACAAAGAACGTAATTCTTTCTCTTTTAGCTGCTTTATATGCTGGTTGTTTAATTGTTTGTTCAGGTAACCCTTGGACAGCAATGCAGACAATGTTCAGTGGTCACTTATTCGTTGACTTAACTGGCTCATCAAACGCTCAGACTATCATCATGATGTCATTCGTAGGCGGATTCGTTGCTTTAATCGAAGCTACAGGCGGAGCTAAGGCATTTGCTAACGCTATCGCTAAGAAGGTTTCATCAAAGGCTACAGCTCAATTTGCAAACTGGGTTGGCGGACTTGTAATCTTCTTCTCAGATTCAGGTAACTCACTTATCCTTGGACCTATCTTCAAGCCTGTAATGGACAGACTTAAGGTTTCAAGATCAAAGCTTGCTTACATCCTTGACTCAACTTCATCACCAATCTGTATTCTTGTTCCAGTTACTGGCTGGGGTGTTTACATCATGGGCCTCATCGCTACAGAATACACTAACCTTGGTATTGAACAGACTGATATCGCTGCATTCATGTCAGCAGTTCCTTATCAGTTCTATGCACTTCTTGCACTTCTCCTTGTACCACTTTCAGCAGTTTCAAAGAGAGACTTCGGACCTATGTACAAGGCTGAAAAGTATTGCTTAGAAAACGGACCAAAGCCAGAAGAACTTGCTGCTGAACCAACAGGAACTGCAGAAGTAGGAACAAACGCTACTGCATGGCACATGGCTCTTCCACTTATCGTAATGCTCGTAACAATCTTCACTATGTTCATCGGCTGGGGATTCCCAACTCAGAACGTAGGTGGATCAAAGATCAGAGTTGCTTTAACATCAGGTTACTTCCTTGCTACAATCTGTATCATGATTATGTCCAAGATTTCAAAGATCTTCGGATGGATGGAAATGATCGACATCTGGCTTGGTGGCGTTAAGAAGATGGCTGGTATCCTTGCTATCATCATCGCTGCTTGGGGTGTAGGCTCAATCTGTACAGACCTCGGAACTTCAGCTTACGTTGTAAGCATCACTGAAGGTTTCTTATCACCATCACTCGTACCTGCATTATTATTCTTAATCGGTGCAGTTATTTCCTTCGCTACTGGTACTTCATGGGGTACAATGGCAATCCTTCTTCCACTTGGAATTCAGATGTCAGTTGCATTCGAAGTATCCGTTGCTATCACAATCGGTGCTGTACTTTCCGGATCATTATTCGGAGACCACTGTGCTCCTATCTCCGATACAACAGTAATGTCATCAATGGCTGCTGGTGCATCACATATGGACCACGTTAGAACTCAGCTTCCATACGCTTGCTTAGCTGCAGCTGCTGCATTCGTAGCATTCCTTATCGTAGGTATCGGTCAGCTTGGCGCTGGAATCGCTCTTGTAATTGCAATCGCACTCTTAGTACTCTTCTACTTTGTAGCATGCAAGATCTGGGGAGGAAAGGTAGAAAAGTAATTCTACCCATAATTTGAAAATGAAATTGGATAAGGATTATTACAAAAAGTATGAGGGAAGAGATGAGATTATTCTCAACAATCATGCCCAGAGTACAATAATCGAAGATATCCAATGTTTCGATAACCAGCTGGAAAATCACTTTGCACATGTTATCATGCTTGCTGAGCAGGGCATCGTTCCAAAGAAGGATGCTGCAAAGATTATTGACGCATTAAAGAAATTAAAGGAAATGGGACCTGACAAGCTTGAAATGAAGCCAGGTCTCACTGACCTTTATTCCAATACTGAAGAGTGGTTAATCGAACAGTTGGGTATTGATGTAGGTGGAAGAGTACATACTGGAAGATCCAGAAATGATATGAATTCCACAATTGAAAGACAGCATACAAGAGAGACTTTACTTGACCTCCTTGAAGCTATGTCTTTACTTCTTAAAACACTGCTTGTTGAAGCAGAAAAGCATAAGGAAACTGTTATTCCTGCATATACTCATCACTCACAGCAGGCTCAGCCTGTAACACTTGGACACTTCTATATGAGCTGTTTCCAGATGTTCTCACGTGACTATGAACGTATTATGGAAAGCTACAAGAGAGTAAACTTAAGCACTATGGGCGGAGCTGCATGTGCTACAACATCTTTCCCTGTAAACAGAGAAAGAGTTGCTGAACTCCTTGGCTTTGACGGAATCCTTGAAAACTCAATGGATGCATGCGCTACTGTTGACTTTGCATATGAACCTGCATGTGATATGGCAATCTATGCGAACAACATCGGACGTATGTCAGAAAGCCTTCTTCTCTGGAATCTGAATGAAGTAGGCATTTCAAGACTGGCATTCAAGTACTGTTCATACAGTACAATCATGCCACAGAAGAGAAACCCTGTATCTCTTGAAACATTAAGAGGTTCCGGTGAATATGCATATGGCCAGCTTATGACTATGTTTGCTGCAATGAAGGCATATCCACAGGGTAACGGAAGAGAACCTGGATTTGTTGTAAGCGGATACTACAATATCGTTCAGAGAATGATTGAATCAACTTATCTTCTTGAAGGTATTGTAAGAACACTTGAAGTTAACAAAGAAAGATCACTTCAGGTTACTGCAGATGGTTTCTCAACAGTAACAGACCTTGCTGACAAGATGGTATCTGATTATGGTTTATCATTCTCAGCTGCAAAGAAGATTGTAGGTAAGGTTGTTGTACGTGCTTATGAAACAGGAAAGACTGTTCATGATATCGATTCAGCATTCATAAAGAACATCGCAAAGGAAGTTCTTGATATTGATATCGACATGAAAGAAGATGACATTAAGCACGCTCTTGATCCATATGAAAACGTTGTAAGACGTGAAGTAATCGGTGGACCAAGCCCTGTACGTGTCCAGGAAAATATCGACAAGGGCTACGCACTCGTAGAAGAACTCGATAAGAAATGGAATGAAACACGTGATAGACTCTTCGCTTCAAAGAAAGCATTATTTGAAACTGCTGACAGACTTGTCGCAGAAAATTTATAGTCTATAGACTGATGCCTTCCTTTTAAACGGGGAAGGCATTATTTATGAATTTGAAAACAACAGGAGATTTACAAATGAGTTTAAGCAGAATCATAGCTGAATTCGTTAAGAATCCGGCTCCTTTTACAGATCAGGCCATTTATCTGGCTAAGAGATCAATTATAGATTCATGGGGTGCAATGGTAATCGGCGCTGAAACAAAGTGCGTTCAGATGGCTGAATCTGTACTCCCAAAGGGCGGAAACTGTACGGTTATTGGTAGTGGACATAAAGTAGAAAACAGAGACGCTGCATTCATTAATGGTGTATCAGGACATGAACTTGAACTTGATGACACATCAAGCTCAAACCTTGGTCACCCAACAATTATCGCTCTTCCAGCACTTATTGCTCTTGCTGAAGAAAGAGGATGCACAGGAAAGAAATTCCTTGAAGCATTCCTTGTTACTACAGAAGTAGAGTGCAAGGTTGGAAGAATCATTGCAAAGGAACTTCACAAAAACGGATGGCACTGCACAACAATTACTGGTGTAATCGGTGTTGCAGCAGGATGCGCATATATGATGGATCTTGACCTTCAAAAGACTCAGTATGCAATAGGTATCGCAGCATCCCTTGCCTGTGGTGTACGTGACAACTTCGGTACTCAGACAAAGTCCATCCATGTAGGTTCATGCTGTGAACTCGGACTTAAGGCAGCACTTCTTGCAGAAGCAGGTTTCACATCATCAGAAACTGCTCTTGAAGGAAAAGAAGGATATATCTATGAATATGGAAGAATCAGAGCCGAAGGCGATGAATTCGAAAAGATTCTTCTTTCTATGGGACATGACTGGGATATCTGTGCACCAGGATTCACTCTTAAGAGATGGCCATCATGTTCATCAACACATAGACCAACAGATGCCATTATGGATGTAATTGCAAGAGACGGTATCAAGGTTGAAGATATTGAAAGAATTGAAGCACATGGAGAAGAAGCAAAGTTCAGTGTAGGATTCCAGGTAGCACTTTTCCTTTACGGATTCGAAAACATGCCATACAACTACAAACCTGAAATCATCATGAGACCTGAAATTCAGGAAATCATCAACAAGACATTCTACTATGAAGAACCAAAATACAATGATCGTCCATCAGAAATGGGTGTAGGTCCAGCTGATGTAATAGTAGTTACAAAAGACGGTGCAGAACACAAGAAGACAAGAAACTTCCCTGTAGGACATCTTACAGATCCTATCTCAGATGAAGGTCTTTACGAAAAGTATATGACCTGCACAAAGAAGTTCCTTGGAGAAGAAAAGGCAGAAAAACTGTACAAAAAGATTCTTGGACTTGAAGAAGTTCAGGATATCAGAGAACTCGTTGAATTATCATATTAGTAAAGATGGGCCTCGTGCCCATCTTTTTATCGGAGGTTTATTATGTGGGGTTATGGAATAGGTGCAGCAGGACAGGGTTCATGCTATAAGTTCATGGGCTCATACTTTGTATCATTTCTCGTAAACTGTGTATATCTTGATGCCGGAAAGGCGTCCCTTATTGCTTCACTTGCACTGTATATTGAAGCAATAGCAGGTGTACTTATCGGTAATATTTCTGATACTTTCCCATCAAAGATGGGAAGAAGACGTCCGTTTATTCTTACGTCAGCAATCATTCTTCCTGTAGTCCTTATACTTATCACACACAGGGTGGTTGCATCAGAAGCACTTACTGTAATGTACTATCTGATTCTTGCAATCATGTTCAGAGTTCTTTTCTCAAACTTTGAAATCCCATATATGGCTCTTGGTGCTGAAGTTGCAAAGGATTATGACGAAAGAACAAAGCTGAGAACTGTCACAAGATACTGCGGTATTCTTGGAAACATCATTGGCTATGTTGCTTCTCCATTCATTCTCGGGTCCTTCAGAAACAATGGGATGCCAGGTAACTGGAATAGTTGTAGCATTCTTTGTATGCGTACCACTTCTTCTCTGTGTAAAAATGACAGAAGGAAAGGGTGTAGTAATTGAAAAAGGAAGTATAGAAAGAAAGTCAAACATTTTCTTTTCAATCTTCAAAAACTACTTTGAACTTGCAAGACTTAAACCAATGAGACTCCTTATTGTCTACAAGGCGTGCTTCGGTTCAGCCATGGCACTTTTCGATGTAGGTATGATTTTCTACCTTACATGCTCTCTTGGATTAAGCAATACAAACTCAGCTTTAATCTATGCTCTTCAGATTGTTGTATTCCTTCTTTTTACTCCAGTAGTAAAGAGAATGGCATTAAGCATGGGTAAGGCAAAGCAGCAGCTTTATGCACTTGGTGCTGGTGGAATTCTTGGAGTTATCATATTCCTTGTAAAGCCATCGCATATTGTATCAGGTGTTTTATACATGTGTATCTTTGCTATTGTTCAGACAAGCTTCTGGCAGCTCTCAGGATCAATTTTCTATGACTGTGTAGAAGTAGATGAATGGGTAAACGGAAAGAGAAGAGAAGGAGATATCATGTCAATGGTATCTGTTCTTGGTACACTTGTTACAGCTTTAATGGTACAGGTATTCGGAATTCTCCTTGAGATGAGTGGATACGATGCATCTGCTGCCGTTCAGAGTGACAGTGCAGTTCTTTTCCTGAACATCTGTTACATCCTTCTTCCAAGTGTCCTTACAATAATTGCTGCTGTTTCAGTAAAGCTCCTTCCAATCAACAAGAAGACATTTGAATCTCTTCAGATGGGACTTGAAAGAAGAAGAAACGGCGAAAGCTACGACGAGTATATGGATGATATAAAGAAAATATGCGGATAAAAAAATGCA
>JAKSSM010000045.1 GCA_024403065.1 Clostridia bacterium
ATCTGGTGAAAGCACAGTAGGAAAGAAACTTGACTTCCTTGTACAGGAAATGAACAGAGAAGCACATACTATCGGTTCCAAGTCCAATGATCTTGAAATTACAAACATGATGCTTGATATCAAGGCTGAAGTTGAAAAGATAAGAGAACAGGTACAGAATATTGAATAGTATTGACAGAAATGATATAATTAAATGTTAATTTTTATCAGGAGCATATATTATGGATTTATTTAAGAACGAAGGTAAGATTTTTGTTATTTCCGGCCCAAGCGGTTCAGGAAAGAGCACAATAGCCAATGCACTTCTTGAGGAACCTGATACTGTTTTCTCCATCTCAATGACAACAAGAAAAATCAGAGAAGGAGAAGTAGACGGTGTAAACTACTATTTTGTTACAGATGAAGAATATGACAGAACAGTAGCTGAAGGTGGTTTCCTTGAACATGCAGAAATCTACAATCACAAGTATGGAACACCTAAGAAGCCAGCCCTTGAAAACCTTAAAAAGGGACTGAATGTAATCCTTGAAATTGAAATGCAGGGAGCACTTCAGGTAAAGGAAAGCTATCCTGATGCAGTTCTCATATTTGTTCTTCCACCATCACTCAAGATATTAAGAGAAAGAATTGAGAATCGTGGAACTGACTCAAAGGAAGAAATTGACAAGAGAATGGCTGCAACAGTAAAGGAACTTGATTATCTTAAGGACTATGACTACTACATTGTTAACGACATTAAGGAAGTAGCAGTTGAAACTGTAAAGAACATCATGAGAATTGAAAAGCAGAAAGTTAAGAATTTACCAGCGAATTTTATTGAAGAATATATAAAGGAGTAGAGTTATGTTATATCCATCAGTAGACGAAATCAGAAAAAAGGCAGATGCCAGATATACAATCTGTGTTTTAGCAGCAAAGCGCGCAAGAGACATTATTGACGGAAAGCCATTATTCACAGACTGTGAAATCGGAAGACCTGTTTCAAAGGCTTCCCACGAAATTGCAAATGATGAAATTACTTATGTAAGGGGAAACAAATAAATGTTCAAGAATTTATCAGAAAAAGATGTAAAAGACGTTCAGCTTGAACAGGTCGAATCATGGAAAAAGATTGACCTGCTTCATAAGTGTGAAAATGCAAGAGAAGGTGCAACTCCATTCATCTTCTTTGAAGGACCTCCAACTGCAAACGGTAAGCCAGGTATCCACCATGTTATGGCCAGAACTTTAAAGGACTCCATCAACAGATACAAGACAATGCAGGGCTTCCAGGTTAAGAGAAAGGGTGGCTGGGATACTCACGGCCTTCCAGTTGAAATCGAAGTTGAAAAGCAGCTTGGAATGAGCGGAAAACAGGATATTGAAAAGTACGGTATCAAGGAATTCAACGAAAAGTGCCGTGCATCAGTATTTACATATGTTGACATGTGGACAGATATGTCAGACAGAATGGCATATATGGCAGATATGGACAACCCATATATCACACTTGACAACAACTATATCGAAACAGGATGGTGGATCTTAAAGAAGGCCTTTGATATGGGTCTTATCTATGAAGGATACAAGATTCTTCCATACTGTCCTCGTTGTGGAACTGGACTTGCTTCTCACGAAGTAGCTCAGGGATACAAGATGATCAAGGTTAATACACTTGTTTGCAAGTTCAAGAAGAAGGATACAGAAAATGAATACTTCCTTGCATGGACAACAACTCCATGGACACTTGCATCAAATATCGCACTTACAGTTGGACCAGAAATTGACTACGTAAAGATCCTTATCAAATCAGGTTCAAATGAAGGCAATATCTTCTATGTAGGAAAGTCACTCGTTGATTCAGTAGTAAAGGACGAATATGAAGTTCTTGCTGAATTAAAGGGTAAGGATATGGAATACTGGGAATATGAACAGCTTATGCCATTCTGCACACCAGAAGCAGGAAAGAACAAGTTCATCGTAACATGTATGGACTATGTTTCAACTGAAGATGGTACAGGTATCGTTCATACTGCTCCAGCATTCGGTGAAGACGACTATAACTGTGGAAGAAAGTACAACCTTGCTGTGCTTCAGCCTGTTGACCTTAAGGGTGAATATACTGAAACTCCATGGAAGGGTCACTTCGTAATGGAAGATGGACTTGATGTTGAAATCATCAAGTATCTTGGAGACAAGATCTACAAGAAGGAAAAACTTGAACACAATTATCCACACTGCTGGAGATGTGATACACCACTTGTATACTATGCTAACAAGTCATGGTACATCGCTATGTCAACTCTTAAGGATCAGCTTGTTGCAAACAACAATACTGTTTCATGGCATCCTGATTTCATTGGTGAAAAGCGTTTCGGAAACTGGCTTGAAGACGTTAAGGACTGGGCTATTTCCCGTTCAAGATACTGGGGTACTCCAATTCCTGTATGGAAGTGCGAATGCGGCAAGCTTGTATGTGTAGGTTCAAGAAAGGAACTTGTTGAACTTGCAAACGAAGACATTGATGAAACAATTGAACTTCACCGTCCATATGTTGATGATGTAACAATCACATGCCCTGACTGTGGAAAGACAATGAGAAGAATCCCAGAAGTTATGGACTGCTGGTTCGACTCAGGTTCAATGCCATTTGCACAGTGGCACTATCCATTTGAACACAAGGATGACTTCGACAAACTCTTCCCAGCAGACTTCATCTGTGAAGGTATTGACCAGACAAGAGGATGGTTCTATTCACTTATGGCTGTATCCACAATCGTAACAGGAAAGGCACCATACAAGAACGTACTTGTAAATGACCTTATCCTCGACAAGGAAGGCAAGAAGATGTCAAAGCATAAGGGAAATACTGTTTCTCCATTTGAAATGCTTGACAAGTATGGTGCAGATGCTACTAGATGGTACCTTCTTTCAGTATCACCAGCATGGACACCTACAAAGTTTGACGAGGCAGGACTTATTGATGTAGTATCCAAGTTCTTCGGTACATTAAAGAACGTATACAACTTCTTCGTTCTTTATGCTAACCAGAACAAGGTCGAACCTAAGAACTTCGAAGTACCTGTATCAGAACGTCCAGAACTCGACAGATGGATTATTTCAAAATACAACAAACTCGTTAACGATGTAACTACATATATGGACAACTATGAACATATGAGAACAGTTAGAGCTATTTCAGAATTTGTTACTGAAGATCTCTCCAACTGGTACATCAGACGTGCAAGAAGAAGATTCTATGAAGAAAAGGATACTCTTGACAAGAAGTCAGTATACCTTACAACGTATGAAATCCTTGTTGGAATAGCTAAGCTTATTGCTCCAATTGCTCCATTTATTTCAGATGAAATGTACACTAACCTTACAGGTGAAGATACAGTTCATGTAGCATTCTTCCCTAAGGCAGACATGTCACTTGTTGACAGCAATGTTGAAGAAAGAATGGACCTTGTAAGAACTGTCGTTTCTCTTGGAAGAGGAATCAGAGAAAAGGAAAAGATCAAGGTTCGACAGCCACTTTCAGAAGTTCTTGTAGACGGAAAGTATGAGGCTCTTATTGCAGACCTTACTCCACTTATCCTTGAAGAACTTAATGTCAAGGCTGTTAAGTTCGAAAACAATCTTGATGAATTCATCAACTTCTCACTTAAGCCAAACTTCAGAGCTGCTGGTCCACTCTTCGGAAAGAAGGTTAAGGATTTCGGTGCATTCGTTCAGTCACAGGATCCAAAGGCATTTGTAGCTGAAATCGAAAAGAATGGTGAAAAGGAAGTTGTTCTTGGAGATGAAACATTCAAGGTAACAAAGGAACACCTCGATATCAGAATTGAAGCCAAGGCTGGATTCTCTGTTGCTATGGAAAACAATGTATTTGCTATCCTCGATACTAACCTTAACCAGGAATTAGTTGATGAAGGTCTTGCAAGAGAACTTGTTTCAAAGGTTCAGCAGTTAAGAAAGTCCAATGACTTCGAAATGATGGATAACATCAGAATCTGTATCACTGCAGATGCAGAAGTTTCTGCAGCAGTTGAAAAGTTCTGTGAATATGTAAAGAGTGAAACACTTGCTGTTGAACTCAACTCTGTAGAAGGTTTAGCTCCAGACTATGATCTTAATGGTCACAAGACTGGTATCTCTGTTGAAAGGGTATAACGTATGATTTACAGACAGTTCCAGGATTTAAACCTGTCACTTCTTGGATTCGGTACTATGCGACTTCCTAAGAATGAGGATGGTTCAATTGACAGACCTCAGGTTAATGAAATGGTTAAATACGCCATAGATCATGGCGTAAACTATTTCGATACTGCCTGGCCTTACCACGATGGCGACAGTGAAGTTGCAATCGGTGAAGCATTAAAGCAGTATCCAAGAGAGTCATTCTATCTTGCAGACAAGTTTCCTGCACACCAGAATACTGGAAGAAATATTCCTGCAGCTGAGCTTTTTGAAGAACAGCTTAAGAAATGTCAGGTTGAATATTTTGACTTCTATCTTCTTCATAATGTAATGGAAAATACAGTTTCAGCATATGAAGATGAGAAACTTGGAATTATTCCTTATCTTCTTGAACAGAAGAAGAATGGAAGAATAAAGCATCTTGGATTCTCTTCACACGGAAGAGTTGAGATGCTTAGAGAATTCCTTGACAAATATGGCGACATTATGGAATTCTGTCAGATTCAGTTCAACTACTTTGACTATTCTCTTCAGAATGCCAAGGAAAAGTATGAACTTCTTACAGAAAGAAACATACCTGTATGGGTAATGGAACCATTAAGAGGTGGCGCACTGAAGAATCAGTCAGAAGCGTTCAGATGGATTGAAAGATTTGACAATATCCATATGATTCTTTCAGGAATGTCCGAAATGGATCATATGAGAGAAAATGTTGCAATTTTCCATGCTGAAGATCCTCTTTCTGATCTTGATACCAATGGTTTGAAACTTATAACTGACAAGATGGTTGATATGGTGCCATGTACAGGATGTCACTACTGTGACGGTTGTCCAATGGGACTTGATATTCCACTTCTTATGCAGACATGTTCAGAAGCAAGATATTCAAGTGACTTGAGTATCACAATGTGCCTTGAGTCTCTTGATGAAGACAAGCGCCCGGCATCATGTATTCAGTGCGGAGCATGTCTTGAAAAATGTCCTCAGAAGATTGAAATCCCTGAAATCATGAAGGAACTGGATGAAAGATGGTCCAAGATGAAGAGATGGGTAGACATCTGCAGAGAAAGAGACGAAAAAGAAAAAAAGAATAGATAAATTTTAAAGTCCTCTTAGCTATAAGAGGACTATTCTTTAAAAATGACAAATTTACTTGATTTACAACTTAATGAACTGGAAGAACTGATTGTGTCCCTTAATGAACCTAAGTTCAGAGCAAAGCAGGTGTACGACTGGCTTTACAAAGGAAAAGACATAGATGAGATGAAGAATATTCCTTCAGGTCTCAAGGAAAAACTCAAAGAAGTATCCTATGTGTCACTCCCTGAAATTGAGAGAGTTCAGGTATCATCACTTGACGGCACAAGAAAATATCTTTATTCATATGGAGATATTGCCATTGAATCAGTATTCATGAAATACAAATTCGGTAATTCCATCTGTGTTTCAACTCAGGCAGGATGCCGTATGGGATGCAGATTCTGTGCATCTACCATCAATGGTCTTGACAGAAATCTTTCTCCAGGAGAAATTATGGGTGAAATTCTTCAGGCTATGAACGATACAGGGGAGAGAATAAGTCATATTGTGCTTATGGGAACAGGGGAACCTTTTGACAATTATGAAAATGTGTCAAAGTTCTTAAGACTTGTAAACAGCAAAGAGGGACTTAACATCGGCTGGAGAAACATTACAGTATCTACCTGTGGTCTCGTACCATATATCGACAGATTCGGTGATGATTTCAGAGAAGTGAATCTTGCGATTTCCCTTCATGAACCAAATGATGAAAAAAGAAATGCACTTATGCCGGTAAACAGAAGCTACAGTCTTAGTGAACTTATTCCGGCATGCAGAAGGTATACTGAAAAGACAGGAAGAAGAATAACATTTGAATACACTCTTGTTAAAGCTGTAAATGACAGAGACTGTGATGCACAGGAACTGGCTTCACTCCTTAAAGGCATGCTCTGTCATGTAAACCTTATTCCACTTAATGCAGTAAAGGAAACAGGCTTCAGTACTGTAGAAAAAGCCCGCGCACTGGAATTCCAGAAAATGCTTGAAAAGAAGGGAATTCCTACTACCATAAGGCGTGAAATGGGTGACGATATTGATGCTGCATGTGGTCAGCTCAGACTTGAAAAAAATCATTGATATTATAAAAAGAGTATTGTATAATGTTAATACTAAATATTTAGGGAGGTATTCCAAATGGTAAAATTACTCGTTGGACATAAAGGAACAGGAAAGACAAAGCAGATGATTGACCTTGCAAATGAAGCAATCGAAACAAGCAAGGGAAGCATCGTATTCATCAACAAGAACCACAGATTAATGTATGATCTCAAGTACAGAATCAGAGTAATCTGCATGGAAGATTTCGTACACGTAACAAACAGTGACGAATATATCGGTTTCCTTTATGGCGTAATCAGCGGAGATCATGATATCGAAACAATTTTCATCGACAGCATTTTAAAGCATGCTGACTTCTCTTTAGGTGACTTACCTGAATTCATTGACAGACTTAAGGACATTTCTGCAAACTATGGAATGGACTTCGTGGTTTCAGTATCAGCTGAAAAGGAAGAAATGATCGGCGTTAACTTTGAAGGAGTTGAAGTACTCAACTAGTCTTCTGTTTCCAAAACGAGATAAACAAGACGGCTTTTATAGCCGTCTTTTCTATTGCTTTTTTTCAAATATGCAAAAGTAAATTGATATTTTTCTCTTTTTTTTTGTCATTAGTTGTTATATAATCAAAAGGTAAATATTTCTTAATTCATTTAGGAGGAAAAAATGAAAAAGTTATTAACAGTATTGCTTATTTTAGCAATGGTACTTTCTATGAGTGCTTGTGGAAAGAAGGAAGAACCTACTCCAGAAGTTACTACATATGAAATCGCAATGGTTACAGACGTTGGTCAGTTAATGGACGGATCATTCAACCAGTACACTTGGAAGGGTTGTGAAGATTACGCTAAGGCTAACGGAAAGACTTACAAGTACTATCAGCCAGCTAACGGATCAGCTGCAACAGACGATGACAGAATCGCTGCTATGAAGGCTGCTATCGAAGGCGGTGCAAAGGCTATCGTTACTCCTGGATTCCTTCAGGAAAACGCTCTTAAGGCTGTAGTTGCTGATAATCCAGACGTTCAGTTCATCTTCATCGATGGATGGGATATGGGTTACAAGAACCTTGTAGGTGTAAGCTATCAGGAAGAACAGGCTGGTTTCTTTGCTGGTTATGCTGCAGTTATGGAAGGCTACACTAAGCTTGGATTCTCAGGCGGTGGCGGCGGATCAAACCCTGCTTGTATCAGATACGGTTACGGATTCGCTCAGGGAGCTAACGAAGCTGCAAAGGCTAAGGGAATCAATGTTGACCTTAACTACTCATGGTTAAACGGTGCATCATTCTCAGCTTCTGACGACTTACAGTCACAGATCAATGGTTGGTTCACATCAGGCACAGAAGTTTGCTTCATGTGCGGTGGTACAATGTTCAACTCAGGCGTAGGTGCTGCTTCCGTTACAAACGGTAAGATCATCGGCGTAGACGTTGACCAGTCAGTAGGTTATGAAGATATCGTTATCACTTCAGCTATGAAGGGATTAGACGCTTCTGTAGTTGCTGCTCTTACAAAGTACTACAATGAAGGAACTTATGGTGGATCACTCGTTCTTGGCGCTAAGGACGACGCAGTAGGTCTCCCAGTTAACAACTGGTTATTAAAGAAGTGGTCAGTAGAAGACTACAACGCATTATTTGCTAAGGTTGTAGCTAATGAAGTTCCTATTTCCAACGAATCAGTTGCTGACCCAACTGGAAAGTTATCCAACGTAAAGGTTAACTACATCGGATAGTTTCATTCTGGCATTGCCAGTGTCTTAAAGGGGGAAATGCAAATTTCCCCCTTTTTTAGAAACACTGAATATTTAAGAAATATTTACTGATAGTTAGTAGAAGAAAATATAAGGATTAATAATTATGGCATCAGAATATGTAATTGAAATGAACCACATCAGGAAGGAATTCCCTGGAATTGTGGCAAATGATGACATCACTCTTCAGCTTAAAAAGGGCGAAATTCATGCTCTCTTAGGTGAAAATGGAGCAGGCAAGTCTACACTTATGTCTGTTCTTTTTGGTCTTTATCAGCCAGAAGCAGGTGAAATCAGGAAAAATGGAGAAGTTGTTAAGATCACCAATCCTAATGATGCAACTGCTCTTGGAATCGGTATGGTACATCAGCACTTCAAGCTTGTAGATGTATATACTGTACTTGATAATATTATTTTAGGGGCTGAAACTGCAGGCCCACTCGGCTTCCTCAAGAAGAAGGAAGCAAGAAAGAAAGTTATTGAACTTTCAGAAAAATATGGTCTTAATGTAGACGTAGACGCAAAGATTGAAGACATTACTGTTGGTATGCAGCAGAGAGTTGAAATCTTAAAGATGCTCTACAGAGACAATGAAATCCTCATTTTCGATGAGCCAACAGCCGTACTGACTCCTCAGGAAATTGATGAACTTATGGCAATTATGAAGGGATTTGCCAAAGAAGGTAAGTCCATCTTATTTATCTCTCATAAATTAAATGAAATCATGGCTGTATCCGACCGTGTTACTGTACTTCGTAAAGGTAAGTACATCGGAACAATCAATACAAAGGATACAAACAAGCAGGAACTTTCAAACATGATGGTAGGTCGTCCTGTTCAGCTTGAAATCAAGAAGGACGAAGCAAAGCCAAAGGATGTTGTTCTCAAGGTTGAAAACATGTCAGTTCCATCAAAGCTTCACAAGAATGATGCAGTAAGAAATGTATCATTTGAAGTAAAACAGGGTGAAATCGTTTGTATCGCAGGTATCGATGGAAACGGACAGACTGAGTTCGTATATGGTCTTACTGGACTTGAAAAGATGTCCGGCGGAAAGATTACTCTCTGTGGAAAGGATGTTACAAATTCATCTATCAGACAGAAGTCTGACATTGCTATAGCACACATTCCAGAAGACAGACATAAACATGGTCTTGTACTTGCAAATACGCTTGAAGAAAACCTGGTTCTTCAGGGATACATGGAAGAAAGATTCCAGAAGCATGGTTTCATCAAGTTTGACAAGGTAAGAGACTATGCACTTGAACTCATTGACAGATTTGATATCAGATCAGGTCAGGGTCCAGTAACAGTTACACGTTCCATGTCTGGTGGTAACCAGCAGAAGGCAATCATTGCCCGTGAAATTGACAGAAACAAGCCACTTCTTATCTGCGTTCAGCCTACACGTGGACTTGACGTAGGTGCCATTGAATATATTCACAGCCAGATTATCAAGGAAAGAGATAACGGAGCAGCAGTACTTCTTGTTTCTCTTGAACTTGATGAAGTAATGGGATTATCAGACAGAATCCTTGTAATGTATGAAGGTGAAATTGTTGGAGAACTTGATCCAAAGAAGACAACACCTCAGGAACTCGGTCTTTACATGTCTGGTGCTAAGCGTGATGGAAAGGAGGAAAAGTAGATGTTAAGAGTTGATCCAACTTCTGGAAAAGCAAAATGGACAGGCAGTGCTTCATTCAAATCCATAGCATCTGCTGTTCTCTCAATCTTAATCGGTCTCATTGTAGGTGCAATAATCGTTGTTATTGTAGGACTTGTAAGTCCTGAAATCAGTAACAAGAGTATTGGTGAAGGTATGAAGCTTGTACTTTTCGGCGTATTAAGTACTGGAAGAAATGCTGCAGGACAGCTTTCCTTCGGTTTCAACGCTGTTAACGTAGGAAACATGCTTTTCCGTGCAATGCCACTTCTTATGACAGGTCTTTCAGTTGCTATTGCATATAAGACTGGTCTTTTCAACATCGGAGCATCCGGTCAGTATCTTATGGGTACAACTGGTACAATCACAACTGCTCTTGTACTTGGAAACACAGCATGTCCTAAGTTCATTGTATGGATTCTTGCATTTGCAGCAGGTGTGCTTCTTGGAGCTCTTTGGGGAGCTATTCCTGGAATCTTCAAGGCTTACCTCAATATCAACGAAGTAATCACATGTATCATGACAAACTGGATCGCAGCTAACCTTGTAAGCTGGTGGTTCGAAGCTCATGATGTATTCAAGAATGCCGCTGAAGGCGGAAAGGTAGCCTACACAATTCCTTTAAAGAATGTAGGCGTTGTTACTCCAAAGCTTGGATTCGGAGTACTTACTCCAGGTTCACAGGCAAACGGAGGATTTTGGATTGCATGTCTTATTGCTGTTCTTATGTGGGTAGTTATGTCAAAGACTACATTCGGATACGAACTCAAGGCTTGTGGTTCCAACAGACATGCAGCAAAGTATGCTGGTATCAACGATAAGAGAAACATCATCTTATCAATGGTAATTGCAGGTGCTCTTGCTTCAGCTGGTGCATCACTTTACTACCTTTCAGGAAATACAGAATTCTACTGGTCAACATATATGTCATTACCACCAGAAGGATTCAACGGTATTCCAGTAGCACTCCTTGCATCCAACCATCCAATCGGAGTTATTTTCGCAGGTATCTTCATGTCCATGCTTAACATTGCAGGACTTCAGTTAAAGTACCTCACTCCATATAACGAATACATTGCCGACATCATTATCGCTGCAATCGTATACCTTTCAGCATTCTCAATGCTCTTCAAGGAAATCCTTAACAGAAGAGAAAAGAAGAGCGGAAAGCACGTTGGTCCTAATGCCAATGCTGAAGTAGAGAACAGAAAAGAATTCAACGAAAAAGAAGTTGTAGATATGATTGAAGCTGAAGAAATGGCAGAAAATGACGAAACTTCAGCAGAATATGATGCAAAAATGAAAGCTAAAGAAGAAGCTAAAATGGCGAAAGGAGGAACTGTATAATGCAATTTTTAATTCAGCAGACACTTATATATGCCGTTCCACTTATGCTTGTTGCTCTTGCCGGTGTATGTGCAGAGCGTTCAGGAACAATCAACCTTGCTCTTGAAGGTATTATGATCTTCGGAGCATTTATCGGAGTTATGTCCGTAAGAGTTCTTCAGGGAATTCCATTCTTCACAAGAGAAAAAGGACAGCTCGTTATGCTTATTGCCATGGCTATTGCAGCAATCATGGGAGGACTTTTCTCACTGCTCCTTGCATTCTCTGCAATCAACCTTAAGGCAGACCAGACAATTGGTGGTACAGCATTGAACATGCTTGCTCCAGCCGTTGTTCTTTTCCTTATTGTTCTTATCTGTCACCAGAACAGCATTGGAATGCTTACAGGAGCATCCGGTATGTGGTTCGCAATCAGACCTGCTACATTCGGACTTGATCCCGACTATTCATGGGGAATCTTCGAT
>JAKSSM010000046.1 GCA_024403065.1 Clostridia bacterium
AGAATCTTATCAAGCTTCATAAGAGTATCATAGGTAAGGTAGTCACCAATACCAGTTTCCTGCATTACTGCACCGAGAATGATGAACAGGACTATATATAATGCGGATGCATAAAGAGGAGTACCCCATACACCATCAGATGTAACAAGAAGAAGATTTATGAATCTTCTCATATTGAGACCCTGGTGACGAAGAATACCATGCATATACTTTCCAAGGAAACCATATGCAATGAATACAAGTGTAACGATGCACATTGATGCACCTACAACTCTATATGCAGCAATAATGACTACAACAAGAAGCATAATACCGAAGATAGTATCAGGCTTTGTAATAACACCAAGACGATTCTGCATCTCAGCATCAATCAGTACATAATAGGCACAGCCAACAACGCCTGCAATACCGACAATAATACTGAAAATTCTGTACCACATCTTGTTTTTATCAGAAGCCATTTCTGAGAGGAAGAACAGTAAAAGAATTGCGCCTAAATGTATTCCTTTCTGTGTTACTCCAGGAAATGCACCGAAGAATGCAGTGTACATGTGGAACAGTACGAATAATACGGCAAGAACCACATAGATCTTCTCTCCGACTTTGGATAATAACGATTTCTTTTCTAAAGTTTCCATTTTATACATCTTCTCCTTTCAATAGTTTGGTTGTATACAAGATGTATTATATTTAAAAATATCTTACCCCCCCAATGTGCCTCTGTCAATACACAAATCGCCAAGTATTATTCTTCGGCGATTTTCTGTCGGTTGCTTTTCAGCTTTTCTTGACATATTTTAATCAATATGTTTTCTATGGGATATACGCAGGATGTTAATAACATATTTTCATATTGACACTTCTTTTATTATTATGATAAAATTTTCTCACAATGATAAGTATTTTAAAGGAGATATTTAATGCAGGATAGAGAATTACTGAAGTACTATGAACCTCTTGTTCCCTTTATTGCAGCCCTTTGCGGAGAGAGCTGCGAAGTACTTCTTCACGATGTAACAAATCCAGACAAATCCGTAGTAGCTATTGCAAACGGCTTTCATTCAAACAGAAAAATAGGAAGTCCATTAACCGACCTTGCAAAGCAGATCATTTCAGACGGCACATACAGAACATGTGACTATGTGGCAAGATACAAGGCATATTCAGGTGCAAAGGAGTTTCTTTCATATACATTTTTCATAAAAAATCAGAAAAATGAACTCGTAGGAATGCTCTGCATAAACCGTGATACACAGGTTGTAAAAGAGCTTGATCATGTAATTGCGGCATTAAAGGAGCAGTTCAATCTCTTCACAGATATTGAAGCTGAAAGCGCATACAGAGAAGTTCTCGATATGCCAGCTGCTGATATTCTTCACCTTCAGGTTAAAAAAGCAATTGATGAAGAATCCATTCCGGTAAAGCGCATGACTCAGGATGAGAGAGTTGCCCTTGTTTTAAAGATGAAAGAACAGGGAATTCTCAACATGAAAGGAGCTGTTAAGGAAATTTCTTCTCAGCTTGACATTTCAGAACCTACAGTATACAGATATCTTAATAGAAAATAGAAATAAAAGAGGAAGGTACCTATTGAAATACCTTCCTCTTTTTATAGCTTTCATTAAAGTTCTTTTAATTTTTCAAGTGATTCCTTTGCAGCCTTAAGGAATATCCTTAAATCGTTATTGTACGATATAAAGGTTGCGCCATAGGATCTGTATAATTCAGCATCCGAAATGGTACCTGCATATACCCCTGCAATTTTTCCGCATCTTTTTGCTGTTTCCAGCACCTTCCTTATTACAGAAAGAAGCTTTTCGTTTCTCATTTCTCCAGGAATACCCAGAGAGAGTGCAAGGTCATTAGGCCCGATAAATACTCCGTCAAGTGCATCTATCCTGCAGATATCTTCAATGATATCAGCCATTTCACCGCTTTCAATCATTACCATGGATATGGTATTGTCATTGGAATCCTTAAGGTAATCCTTAACAGGAACAAGGCCATGCTTTGCAGAGCGGGATGCATAGTTGAGTCCCCTTCCGCCAAGAGGCGGGAACTTTGTGAAGCTCACTGCGTCCTTTACATCGTCTAATGATGTAAGACCAGGTATTATCACTCCAGACGCAGAATAGTCGAGCATATGGGCGATTTTTGCCTCTAGTGTCCCTTCTACACGTACGATAGGATCAATCCCTGAAAGTTTTGCTGCTGATATGAGATCTTTAAGTTCAGAGTCACCTATTATCCCGTTCTGGGCATCAAGGATTACAAAGTCAAAACCCACTTCTCCAAGTATTTCAACATTGTCACTTACGCTGAGTCTTGAAAGAACCCCGTACTTTATTTCATTTCTTTTTAATTCTTCTTTAAGCATAATATTTCTGTTTCAAAAAAAGAGGATAGCAATGCTATCCTCTAATATATCCGTTATGAAATTATTCGATAATTTCTGTAACAACTCCGGATCCTACTGTTCTACCACCTTCACGGATAGCGAATCTTAATCCTTCTTCGATAGCGATTGGAGTGATAAGCTTAACTTCCATGATGATGTTGTCTCCAGGCATACACATTTCTGTGCCTTCTGGTAACTGTAAATCTCCTGTTACGTCTGTTGTTCTGAAGTAGAACTGTGGTCTGTAACCGTTGAAGAATGGAGTGTGTCTTCCGCCTTCTTCCTTCTTAAGAACGTATACCTGTCCCTTGAAGTGAGTATGTGGATGAATTGTTCCTGGCTGGCAGAGAACCTGTCCTCTTTCGATTTCGTTTCTCTGTACACCTCTTAAGAGTGCTCCGATGTTGTCTCCAGTTTCTGCCTGGTCAAGGAGCTTTCTGAACATTTCTACTCCTGTTACAACTACCTTTCTCTTTTCTTCTGTAAGTCCTACGATTTCAACTTCTGAACCTACCTTAAGTACTCCTCTTTCTACTCTTCCTGTAGCTACTGTTCCACGGCCTGTGATTGAGAAGATATCTTCGATTGGCATTAAGAATGGCTTGTCGTTAGCTCTTTCTGGTTCTGGAATGTAGCTGTCAATCTGTTCGAAGAGTTCAAGGATGCAGTCTCCCCATGGTCCCTGTGGATCTTCAAGAGCCTTAAGTGCTGAACCTCTTACGATTGGAGTGTCATCTCCTGGGAATTCATACTGGTCTAAGAGTTCTCTTACTTCCATTTCTACAAGGTCAAGTAATTCGTCGTCATCTACCATATCGCACTTGTTTAAGAATACTACGATATATGGAACGCCTACCTGTCTTGAAAGAAGGATGTGTTCTCTTGTCTGTGGCATTGGTCCATCTGTAGCTGCTACTACGAGGATTGCGCCGTCCATCTGTGCAGCACCAGTGATCATGTTCTTTACATAGTCTGCGTGGCCTGGACAGTCTACGTGAGCGTAGTGTCTGTTTGGTGTTTCATATTCTACGTGTGCTGTAGAAATTGTGATACCTCTTTCTCTTTCTTCTGGAGCCTTGTCGATCTGGTCGAAGTCAACCTTTGCACCAAGTCCGTATCTTTCGAAAAGAGTCTTTGTAATAGCTGCTGTTAATGTTGTCTTACCATGGTCTACGTGTCCGATAGTACCAATGTTAATATGTGGTTTAGTTCTTTCAAACTTCTGCTTTGCCATTTGTTATTTCTCCTTATTTATTAATTTTATCTACTAAGCTATCAGGTAACTTTTCGAAGTGATCCATCTGCATTACGTATACACCACGACCCTGAGTCTTTGATCTTAAGTCTGTAGCATATCCGAACATTTCTGCAAGTGGAACGAGAGCTCTGATAGAAGCTGCTCCGTTCATAATGTCTGAACCTTCGATTCTTCCTCTACGTGAAGAAATGTCTCCGATTACGTCTCCCATGTAGTTATCAGGTACGTTTACTTCAACCTTCATGATAGGTTCAAGTAAGATTGGGGAAGCCTTCTTTGCAGCTTCTCTGAATGCCATGGACGCAGCAATCTTGAATGCCATTTCTGAGGAGTCTACTTCGTGGTATGAACCATCATAGAGTTCAACACCGATGTCAACAACCTGGTATCCTGCGATAGGACCGTTCTGCATAGCTTCCTTGATTCCTTCTTCGATCTTTGGAATGTATTCCTTTGGAATAGCACCACCAACGATGGAGTTCTTGAATTCGAAACCAGCACCAGCTTCTCTTGGGTATACCTTGATCTTAACGTGACCGTACTGTCCACGTCCACCGGACTGCTTAGCGTACTTGTTGTCAACGTCTGCATTTCCAGATAATGTTTCCTTGTATGAAACCTGTGGCTTACCTACGTTAGCTTCTACCTTGAATTCACGGAGAAGTCTGTCAACAATGATTTCGAGGTGGAGTTCTCCCATACCTGCGATAATTGTCTGACCAGTTTCCTGGTTAGTATAAGTCTTGAATGTAGGGTCTTCTTCAGCGAGCTTAGCAAGAGCAATACCCATCTTTTCCTGTCCAGCCTTAGTCTTAGGCTCGATAGCGATTTCGATTACTGGGTCTGGGAAGTTCATTGATTCAAGAATTACTTCGTGTTCTTCATCACAGAGAGTGTCTCCTGTTGTAGTATCCTTTAAACCTACTGCAGCAGCGATATCTCCTGAGTAAACCATTTCGATTTCTTCACGCTTGTTTGCGTGCATCTGAAGAATACGTCCGATTCTTTCCTTCTTACCCTTTGTTGAGTTGAATACATAGGAACCTGATGTAAGTGTTCCTGAGTATACTCTGAAGAATGCAAGCTTACCAACGAATGGGTCAGCCATGATCTTGAATGCTAAGGCACTGAATGGAGCCTTGTCGTCTGAAACTCTTTCAGTTTCTTCGCCAGTTACTGGGTCAACACCCTTGATAGGTGGAATGTCAACTGGAGCTGGCATGTATTCTACAACAGCGTCGAGCATGAGCTGAACGCCCTTGTTCTTGTATGCGGAACCGCAGAGCATTGGTACCATACGGCATGCGATTGTTTCCTGACGGATGATCTTCTTGATCTGTTCTACTGATGGTTCTTCACCTTCAAGGTACATCATCATGAGTTCTTCATCACATTCACAAACGGATTCAATCATCTTTTCATGCCATTCCTGAGCAAGGTCAGTCATGTCAGCAGGAATGTCTTCGATGTGGTAGTTCTTTCCAAGGTCATCTTCATAGATTTCAGCCTTCATAGTGATGAGGTCGATGATACCTATGAATGTTTCTTCCTTTCCGATAGGAAGCTGAACAGGTACAGCATTAGCCTTGAGTCTGTCCTTAACCATTCCGATTACTCTGTAGTAGTCAGCACCCATGATGTCCATCTTGTTAACGAAAATCATTCTTGGTACGCCATACTTTTCAGCCTGTCTCCAAACTGTTTCTGACTGAGGTTCTACACCACCCTTTGCACATAATACTGTTACAGCACCGTCAAGAACTCTAAGAGATCTTTCTACTTCTACTGTGAAGTCTACGTGACCTGGAGTATCGATAATGTTGATTCTGTGACCTTTCCATTGTGCAGTTGTTGCAGCAGATGTGATAGTGATACCACGTTCCTTTTCCTGTTCCATCCAGTCCATAGTTGCAGAACCATCATGTGTTTCTCCAAGCTTATGAGTCTTTCCTGTATAGAAAAGGATTCTTTCTGTTGTAGTTGTCTTACCGGCGTCGATGTGGGCCATGATACCGATATTTCTTGTTTTTTCTAATGGAAAACTTCTTGCCATCTAGAATATCCTCCTGAAATTACCATCTGAAATGTGCAAATGCCTTGTTAGCTTCTGCCATCTTATGAGTATCTTCCTTCTTCTTTACAGATGCACCTGTGTTGTTTGCTGCATCCATAAGTTCCTTTGCAAGTCTTTCCTGCATTGTTCTTTCTCCTCTAAGTCTTGTGTACTTAGTGAGCCATCTTAAACCTAAAGTCTGTCTTCTTTCAGGTCTAACTTCTACTGGAACCTGGTAGTTTGCACCACCGATTCTCTTTGCTTTTACTTCAAGCACTGGCATAATGTTTGCCATTGCCTTGTGGAATACTTCGAGTGGTTCTTCACCAGTTGCTTCCTTGATTGTATCGAATGCTCCGTATACAATTGCCTGAGCAACACCCTTCTTACCGTCGAGCATAATTGAGTTAATTAACTTAGCTACAACTACATCTCCGTAAACTGGATCTGGAAGTACATTTCTCTTTGGTACGTTACCTTTTCTTGGCACTTCTTTTTCCTCCTAACTGATAGTTCCGATTCTGTCTTATCTAGTACGGAACCGTCTGCAAAAATATTCAATTGCACTTTCTTCACCCAGGGTTTTCCTGGATTACTCCCATGTCCACGGGCAATTGTTCTAACTGGACACAGGTTCTTTTAGGGGTACTCGATAGTACGTAACTATCGGCTAGCGCATCTATTCTAAAAAGGTGCACTACTAATTTACCCTATTACCAAAATTACTTCTTCTTAGCAGCTTTTGGTCTCTTTGCACCGTATTTAGAACGTGCCTGAAGTCTGTTGTTTACTCCAGCAGTATCAAGAGTACCTCTGATGATGTGATATCTTACACCAGGAAGGTCCTTAACTCTGCCGCCACGGATAAGTACAACGCTGTGTTCCTGGAGGTTGTGACCGATACCAGGGATGTATGCTGTAACTTCGATTCCGTTAGTAAGTCTAACTCTTGCTACTTTTCTTAAAGCTGAGTTTGGCTTCTTAGGAGTAACAGTCTTAACTGATGTGCAAACTCCTCTCTTCTGAGGTGAGTTGATGTCAGTTGCTTCTCTCTTTAAAGAGTTCATTCCCTTACCAAGAGCAGGAGCTGTTGACTTCTTTACAGAAGTTGTTCTTCCTTCGCGTACTAACTGATTAATAGTAGGCATCCTTTTTTCTCCTTTCTTAAAAATACATTTATTTCAAGCCAATAGACTAAGACCATACGTCTTAGTCTAAGGCTCAAACGCAAAGATTATTATACCATACGATTCTTCCTATGGTCAATAATTTTAGATTAATTCAACGATGTTTTCTTCATCTGGTTCAGCGATTTCTGCGATATCATCTGTGTCGTTCTTGAGTTCTCTGGAAACCTTTTCTGAAGCACTCTTCTTTTCAGCTTCTTTCTGGAGTCTTAAGAGTTCCTGCTGTGCTTCCCATGCTTCGATTTCTGAAGTGTGTTCCTTGTAGTCAACTTCGATATCTCTGTATGTTCTCATACCAGTACCAGCTGGAATAAGCTTACCTAAGATTACATTTTCCTTAAGGCCGACAAGCTTATCATTCTTACCCTTGATTGCTGCATCTGTAAGTACCTTTGTTGTTTCCTGGAAGGAAGCAGCTGAAAGGAATGATGATGTAGCAAGAGATGCCTTTGTAATACCACGAAGTACTCTTTCGAATGTTGCAGGGTTCTTGCCTTCTGCAAGTGCTTCGCTGTTTGCATCTTCAATTTCAAATCTTGTGTAGAGTACGCCTGGAAGAAGAGTAGTATCACCTGGATCTTCAACGCTGTATTTAGCAAGCATCTGGCTTACGATAACTTCGATGTGCTTGTCGTTGATATCTACACCCTGCTGCTTGTATACACGTTTTACTTCCTTTAAGAGGTAATCCTGTACACCTTCAGCTCCTCTGTACTTGAAGATTTCCTTAGGGTCAAGTGGTCCACGAGTAAGACCAGTACCTGCTTCTACTGTATCATCAACGTTAACCATGATTCTTGCACCGGATGGGATTGTGTATGAAGTTTCCTTTCCTTCACTGTCAAGAGTCTTGATTATAGTCTCGTTTCCTGAAGGTTCCTTGGATACTACTGTACCATCTGCAATTGCAATCTTTGCAATTCCCTTTGGAGTACGAGCTTCGAAAAGTTCTTCTACTCTTGGAAGACCCTGAGTGATATCTCCACCGGCTACACCACCTGTGTGGAATGTTCTCATTGTGAGCTGTGTACCAGGTTCACCGATGGACTGAGCAGCAATGATACCAACTGCTTCACCGATATTTACAGTTTCACCTGTTGCAAGGTTTCTGCCATAGCATCTTACACATACACCAGTACGTGAGTGACATGTCATGATTGAACGGATCTTAACCTGTTCAACTCCAGCCTTTTCGATTTCCATAGCCTTTGCATCTGAAATGATTTCATTCTTTTCACAGAGTACATTTCCTTCTGCGTCAACTACATCTTCGAAAGCTGTACGTCCAGCAAGTCTTTCTGAAAGGTCTTCAATTACTTCCTTGCCGTCTACGAACTTTTCAGCAACGATATATTCATCTGATCCGCAGTCTTCTTCACGGATGATAAGGTTATGTGATACGTCTACAAGTCTACGAGTAAGGTAACCAGAGTCGGCAGTTCTAAGAGCTGTATCTGTAAGTCCCTTTCTCGCACCGTTTGATGAAATGAAGTATTCCAGGATGGAAAGTCCTTCACGGAAGTTTGACTTGATTGGGATTTCTACAGTTTCACCCTTGGCGTTACCCATAAGTCCTCTCATACCTCCAACCTGACGGATCTGGTTCTTACTACCACGGGCACCGGAATGTGCCATGATCTGAAGGTTGTTGAGTGGGTCAAGTGACTTCATGAGGACATTTGCAACTTCATCTGTTGCACCGTTCCAGATTTCTACAACCTTTTCATGACGTTCACCATCTGATAAGATACCCATTCTGTAGGCATTTTCATATTTGTTTACTTCTTTTTCAGCTTTTCCTACGATATCCCACTTTTCCTTTGGAATTTCCATGTCGGAAACGGAAATTGTAATAGCAGCCTTTGTGGAGTACTTGTAGCCTGTAGCCTTGATATAGTCAAGCATAAGTACAGTACCAGTGTTGTGGTGCTTCTTGAAGCACTTGTCAATGATCTTTCCAAGTTCCTTCTTGCCGCAGAGGAAATCTACTTCAAGGCTGTATGGATCAGCTGTTCTGTCGATGAATCCTAAATCCTGTGGAATTCCCTGGTTGAAGATGAATCTTCCTACAGTTGATTCTACAAGCTTTCCTCTTTCATCATTTTCATTAAGGTATGTTCTTACCTTTACTCTTGCATGGATGCCAATCTTTCCAGTCTGGTATGCCATAAGCATTTCGTCAAGATTTGAGAATACCTTTCCGTCACCCTTTTCAGGTACACGGATGTATCCGTCTTCATCATTGAAGTCGTCAAGCTTACGCTTTCCGTCCTTTTCCTTTACACCTGGATATGTAAGATAGTATGAACCAAGGATCATGTCCTGTGTAGGAGTAGTGATTGGTGAACCATCCTTAGGTGCAAGGATATTGTTGATTGAAAGCATAAGGAATCTTGCTTCAGCCTGTGCTTCAACTGAAAGTGGTACGTGAACGGCCATCTGGTCTCCGTCGAAGTCGGCGTTGAAGGCAGTACATGCGAGTGGGTGAAGCTTGATAGCCTTACCTTCTACAAGTACAGGTTCAAATGCCTGAATACCAAGTCTGTGGAGTGTAGGCGCACGGTTAAGCATAACTGGGTGTTCCTTGATGATATCACCAATTACGTCCCAAACCTGTGGAGCGGAACGTTCAACCATGTGTCTTGCATCCTTGATGTTGTGTGCAAGTCCCTGGCTTACAAGAGCCTGCATGATAAATGGCTTGAAGAGTTCAAGAGCCATCTTCTTTGGAAGACCGCACTGGTAGAACTTGAGTTCAGGTCCTACAACAATTACGGAACGGCCTGAGTAGTCTACACGCTTACCAAGAAGGTTCTGTCTGAATCTTCCCTGCTTACCCTTAAGCATATCTGAAAGGGACTTTAATGCTCTTCCACCAGGTCCGGCAACTGCTCTTCCACGTCTTCCGTTATCGATAAGAGAGTCTACAGCTTCCTGAAGCATTCTCTTTTCGTTTCTTACAATAATCTCAGGAGCGCGCTTTTCAAGCATGCTCTTAAGACGGTTATTTCTGTTGATTACTCTTCTGTAGAGGTCATTAAGGTCAGATGTAGCGAATCTGCCGCCATCAAGCTGAACCATAGGTCTTAAATCAGGTGGAATTACAGGAAGTACTGTCATTACCATCCATTCTGGACGGTTTCCTGAAATTCTTAAGGCTTCAATTACTTCAAGTCTTCTGATTACCTTCTGCTTCTTCTGTCCTGATGTCTTCTGAACCTTCTTGTCCTTCTGTTCATCCTTTAAAGTAAGCTTCTGGAGTTCTGCACGAAGCTTCTTTGATTCTTCTTCAAGGTCAATGTCAGCAAGAAGCTTTCTGATAGCTTCTGCACCCATACCAGCTTCAAATCTGTTTCCGTACTTGTCCTTCATATCCCAGTACTGGTCTTCAGTTAAAAGTGCCTTTGGTTCAAGGCCTGAAACATATACTGGTGTCTTTCCATCTGCTTCAAATACTACTTCACCGTTTTCATCTACTTCAACACATCCACGTGTTACGATGTAGCATGCAAAGTAGAGAACCATTTCAAGGTTCTTTGGTGTTACGTCAACACAGAGAGCCATTCTTGATGGAACTCCCTTGAAGTACCAGATGTGTGATACTGGAGTCGCAAGTTCAATGTGACCCATTCTTTCACGTCTTACCTTTGACTTTGTGATTTCAACACCACACTTGTCGCAGACAATTCCCTTGTATCTTACCTTCTTGTACTTTCCGCAGTAGCATTCCCAGTCCTTTGTAGGTCCGAAAATCTTTTCGCAGAAAAGACCATCTCTTTCTGGCTTTAAAGTTCTGTAGTTGATAGTCTCAGGCTTTGTTACTTCGCCATGGGACCATTCACGGATCTTTTCAGGAGATGCCAAACCAATCTGAATAGATTCAAAATTGTTTAATTCATAATCTTGATTAACCATATTATTCATCAATTATCTCCCCTTCCTATATTTCCAAACCTTCAATTGCTGCAAGTTCTTCTGCTGATGGTTCTCTTTCTTCATCGTCAGCGTCTTCTTCTACGAAGCCTGCTGCAAGAAGATCATCTGATGCAGGTTCATTTGCACTGAATTCTTCTGGCATGTAATCGGACATTCCTCTTTCGATTGATCTGAAGTCAGTATCGAATTCGGATGAATCCTTGATCTTGATTTCTTCGTTATCCTGTGAGAGTACCTTTACATCAAGACCGAGAGCCTGCATTTCCTTAATGAGAACCTTGAAGGATTCTGGGATTCCTGGTGTTGGGATATTTTCTCCCTTTACGATTGCTTCGTATGTTCTTACACGTCCGTTGATATCGTCGGACTTTACTGTAAGGATTTCCTGAAGAGTATATGCTGCACCGTAAGCTTCAAGAGCCCAAACTTCCATTTCTCCGAATCTCTGTCCACCGAACTGAGCCTTACCACCAAGTGGCTGCTGAGTTACGAGTGAGTAAGGACCAGTAGAACGAGCAT
>JAKSSM010000047.1 GCA_024403065.1 Clostridia bacterium
TGATGAGACCTCGCGGGATAAGTCATCAGTCTTTCCTCGTCTACCTGCCTAATCTACTTGCATAAGTTACGGTTGCCTTTTGGACTTTACGACTTGATGCCCGCTCATCCGTTATGCAAGCCTTGATATTAGGTTTCTGTTCGTCAGGCTACGATTTCGCTATTGCTTCTTCTCGCCCACACCTCACGATGTGAACCTTGCAAGTCGCTATGGGGTTCGTCGGCAACTACGCCCCTTGTGGACTTTCACCACAGACTGACGGCATGCCCGTCATACATCAAAAACCAGAGTTTTCACTCTGGTTTTTTTGTGGCTATTTATCAAGACTTTTTTCATCAAGAAGAAAATCATATATGCTCATGGTGAGCACGCCATCCTCATCATACCATGGCTTTATGACATCTTTTACTATGATGATTTTTTTGAATGAATCGTTTATATTTGCAAGAGACGCCTTCTCCTGCTCGCGTTTTTCTCTGTCAGGCAGACTTAGCGCGGATTGGATATAGTACCGTTTAGAACCCATATTGGCCACAAAATCCACCTCATACTGCTTCTGCGCAACCTTACCGTCTTCATTCTTTGCCCGCTTTTCTACGACGCCTACATCAACTCTGTATCCTCTCACCCTAAGTTCATTATATATGATGTTCTCCATAATGTGCGTTTCTTCAATCTGTCTGAAGCCAAGTCTTGCATTTCGTAAACCCGTGTCTTCAAAATAGTATTTAAGAGGAGTTCCAATATATTTTCTTCCCTTTACATCATACCTGTGCGCTTCGCTTATCAGGAAAGCATCTTCAAGATATGTAATGTAAGTTCTTATGGTATTAAGACTGATATCCGAATGAATAACACTTCTGAATGTTGATTCTATTTTTGCAGGATTGGTTGGGGCGCCAATTCCTGATGCTATTATATCAATCAGGTCGCTTAATTCCTGAATTTTTGAAATATGATTGCGTTCAACTATATCCTTAATATATGTTTCGTCAAAGAGTTTTGTAAGATACTCCATCTTCTGCTCATCACTGTTCATTGTGAGAGTGAGAGGAAGACCCCCAAATACCACATAGGAGCTCCATCCTTCATATTTGTCTCCGGTGAACACGTCCATGTATTCTCTGAATGTTACAGGATATATATGAATCTCATCTCCACGGCCACGAAACTCAGTAATTATATCTTTCGAAAGAAACTTCGAATTACTTCCTGTTACATATATATCTGCATTACTGATATGAAGAAGGGAATTCATAACATCCGTAAACCTGTCAAGCATCTGCACTTCATCAAGAAAGATATAGTAATCATCATTATCGGTAATCCTTCCTTTTATGTATTCAAGAATAAGGAATGGATCTCTGTATTTTGCATTTTCCAGCGTATCGAGTTCAATTGCAATGATGTGATCCTGCTGAACACCCTGCGATAAGAGATAGTTTCTGAATATATTAAAAACAAGATATGATTTCCCCGAACGTCTTATGCCGGTGATCACTTTTATCATACCATTATGCATGCGTTCAATTATTTTTTTAAGGTAAATGTCCCTTTTAATCTCCATAATGACATCCTTTCATTGAAATCCAGGTGCATTTTTGCATCTCTTTTTCAATATATTACCATTTCACATCCACATATGCAATACTTCCATTGAAAAACAGGTGCATTTGCATCTCTTTTTCAATGATATATTGGATTAATATATAAGGCACGCAAAACTTGCGTGCCTTAATCTAGTCTTTGTATTCACTTGTTATTCCGAAATATGATTCCAGAGTAATCCAGTCACCACCGTTATACAGAATTTCTGCAAGTTCCTTTCCAACATATCTGTAGTGCCATGGTTCATACTCATATCCTGTTTCTTCATACTTTCCTTCAGGATATCTCAGGATAAATCCATACTTGTAGCAGTTTTCCTGGAGCCACTTGTATTCCTTTGAATTCCTGAACTGCTGTGATACCCAGTTGAAGTCAGCAGCAACTCCTCCTTCATGTTCAGAGTTTCCAGGACGTGCTGTCTTGGTATCTGCTACAGCTTTTCCATATTTGTTTACAGAATTGTTGTAGAGATAGACTTGGAAACGATGGAGTCTGTGACCTGACTCAATGGAAAGATACATGCCATCTGCCTTTATTGCTTCAAGCATCTCGTTATATGCAGCCTTGAACTCATCAGTAAGATCTGCTACTGCATCCGCCTTTATTCCATATGTCTTGTTTACTATAAGGAGACCATCAATATATGTCATGCCATCCTTTGTATATCCAAGGAATCCTTTGGATGTTTCAAAGTATGATACTTCGCCTGAACCAGGAACCTTAACTATGAGCCTGTATACTTTTTCTGATGTGTTTCCTGACTCATCCTTTGCAGCAACCTTGATATCATAGGCACCAGGAGTATCTGTATCGTACTCACCGCTGTATGTGATTTCCACAGGCGTCTTTGAATTATCTGCGATTTCAAGCTCATTTTCAATCGTTTTGATATCTTGACCACACATGAGATAAAAACCTGTCTTAGAGGCCATTTCAGGCGCTGTAGTGTCAATTACTGTGTATGGTATATCAACTATACGCTCAATGAAAAGCCATTTCAGAATGGCACCAGCTGTGTGCTCTCCAACAGTGGATGTATCAATATACTGGGAAGCATTTACTACTTCATTCATGTGAGGATCAAGCACCAGGTCTTTAACCATTACATCAGCACTTGCTTCGATCCTGTATTCCTTTGCAGTATCTACTCTTAAAAGTACCAGCAAAGTGGCACAGACTGTTACAGCCAAAAGCAATATTATTACAAGTATTATGCCATTTTTCCTTTTCATAAGTATCTCTCCTTTATGGAATCTGGTGGGAGCATGGAAGTCCTGTATCGCACTTTCCGCAGCATTCTTCATTGTAGAGTTTTTCAGTTTCCTGGCAGATTTTTCTGCAGTGGAATCTGTCAAAGTCATTTTCCACTTCTGTAAGCGCTCCTGAGAAGCAGCGTTCTACGCACTTCTTGCACTTTCCTTCTCGCTTGAAGAGACAGTTTTCAGTTTCATATCTCTTTGTTGGTTCTACAGGAAGAGTAGTTACAATGGAACTGATTCTTCCACAGCATCCTCTTTCTGTGATTAAGAGATGATTGAGTCCAAATGTTCCAACACCGCATCCTACAGCCACATGCTTCTGTGACCATGAGCTCATCAGGATATCCTTCATCATGCTTATGTCATATGGAACAGCTGCATCATATCCCATATCCTTTACAAATTCAGCAAGCTTTGGATTAAGTGCACTGAAGAGATTGTTTGTATCCGTATATGCTTTTGCCCATTCAGCAGACGCATAGTTTCCTTCTACATCGATATTTGTTGCTGCAAGCTCCTCTTTAAATGGTACGAAATATGAGATTACAGTCTTTGCATCTGGGATAAAGAACTGTGGAAGCTTGTGAACTTCTGTTACTACATTCTTAAGATTTGCAAAATATTCATCATTTGCATCTCCAAATCCAACTACAGGTTCTCTCCAGATGTCTGGGAGGTTATTTTCTTTCTGATATTCTTCTGCGAATTTACAGATAAACTCTGTTACTTCCTTTTTCAAGTCTTTCATTTTCTGCCTTACCATTTTCATGTGTGTTAAATCAAGTACCTATATTCTACTATATTTCACCTGTCATTTAAAGCATTCTTTATTTTTCAGCCCCCATATATTATACTAGCAGTATATCAGTATGAAAGGACGTATGTTTTTATGAAAAAGAATCTTGGTAATATTTCAGCAGTATATCCAATGCCAGTGCTTATGATTGCTGCTTATGATGAAAACGGAAATGTAAATGTAATGAACGCTGCATGGGGTATCATGTGTGACTATGACAAGGTTGCACTCAACGTTGATGAAGATCACAAGACTATGCAAAATATCTTAAAGACTAAGGCTTTCACAGTAGCACTTGCTGACTTTAAGCATATGGCAGAAGCAGACTACTTTGGAATGGTAAGTGGAAATGATGTTCCAGACAAGTTTGAAAAGACTGGAATGACAGCAGTAAAATCTGAATTTGTAAATGCACCAGTTATTAACGAATTCCCGGTTGCTATGGAGTGCGAACTCTATGATGTAGTAGAAAAGGAAAAGATGTACTGCATGGTAGGTAAAATTGTAAACGTAACAGCAGATGAAGAACTCGTTGGTGCTGACGGAAAGGTTGATATCAGTAAAGCTGATATCCTTGCATTTGATACATTTAAGGGTAACTACTACAGACTTGGTGAACTCGCTGGAAAAGCATGGAGCGAAGGAGAAAAGGTAGGTAAATAGAAAGGGACATAATGAGTAAATATGATCTGTTATGGAAATATGTATCTGATAGTGGAGCAGAAAAACTTGAACTCTCCTATGATGACATAGAACGTATTTCAGGTTCTGCAATTGATCACTCATTTCTAACCTACAAGAAGGAACTCCTTACGCTAGGCTACAGAGTAGGAAAAATCTCAATGAAAGAAAAAACCATTGAGTTCATAAAGGAAAAATAAGAGAACCGAGGTGTTTCACCTCGGTTTTGAATTACCCTATATATATTCAATCGGCAGTGCTATGAGATTTTCCCTGAGATACATCTTTCTTTCTGTAAGGCAGAGAATTATGCCGTTTCCCCTTTTTCTGTCTTCCACTCTGTCAAGTACAGGGTTGGTTGCTCCCATTTCCTTCTTTGGGTTTCCTGTCATTTTGATTTCTACAGGATAGAGTATGCCATCCTCTTCAATTACAAGATCTATTTCGTTATCACTCTGTACAGTTTTATCTTTTCCTCTGTAGTAGAAAATACTGAATCTATAATCCTTGCCTTCATTTACATAGGATTTCAGAATTTCCGATACAACAAATGTTTCAAACACATTTCCTGCTACTGCAGAGTTTTTAAGCGCATCTGCGCTTGTCCAGCGTGTCAGATAGCAGAGAAGTCCTGTGTCACGCATATATATCTTAGGTGACTTTATTGATCTGTTAAGTGCACTGGCACTATATGGCTGAAGAAGGAATACTATTCCTGTTCTTTCAAGAATTGATATCCACACCTTGACTGTTGGCTGCGATACACCTACTTCACTTGCAATATTTGCGCAGTTCAGAATCTCACCGGATCTCGATGCTACAGCTGTTAGAAATTTTGTAAATGTTATACTGTCAGCTGCAATCAGCTCGTTTATATCTTTCTCAAGATATGTGGAAACATATGATGAATAATAGTCCTGCCAGTCCCTTTCCACATCATAGAGTTCAGGATATGAGCCTTTGTGGATTGCTTCCCACAAGTCCACATATGGTTTAAGTTCTTTTTCACGACTTTCTATATATTCATTATCTGGTACAAAATGTCTGTTGAATTCTACACTGTGTATTTCCCTTAAGGAAAGTCCCATAAGTTCCATTACAGATACTCTTCCGGCTAAAGATTCACTTACACCCTTCATGAGTTCAAGTTTCTGAGATCCGGAAAGAATCACCTGACCTCTCTCGTCAGAATCATCCAGTTTTCTTTTTATATCTTCAAGTACTCCAGGTTCTTTCTGTACCTCATCCACAAAAAGCGGAAACGGATTGTTAAGCAGGAAAAGATTTGGTTCTTCTTTTGCCTGTGCACGAAGAAGTCTGTCATCAAAATTCGCCCTGTTGAACTCAGGAAATACGTGCTTTACTATTGTTGACTTTCCAACCTGTCTCGCCCCTGTTACAAGAAGACATTTACTCTTAATGAGTCTCTCCTTTAATATTTCAGTAATTGCTCTTTCAATATATGCCATACGCATTCTCCGACTAATCTAAATTCTAACTTTATTTTAGTCGCGATTTTCTACATTGTCAACCGATTTTTAACGACTATTTCAAAGTCTTACTTTAGATTAGTCGTGATTTATGCATCTGGAGTGTATAAATACAGAATATGCAGCCTGTGTGTATAAATCAAAAAGGCGGCTATACGCCGCCATCACTACTCATCTGTCCCGCTACAATCGTGCAATCTAAATGAATGAAAAACCATTAAACTTTAACTTGAAACTAAACAGAGGAAAACAACCACCTTCTTTGATATTAGCATGCCTTCTCTCTTATTTTCCTAAATATCTGATATTGTCGTAAAATCTCTTCGTCTTCAGTTAACAGAAGTCCCTTTGCCTCCAGAATTCGCTCAATTGCCTGAGAAGGATCCATTGTATGATACGGAAGAAACAGTTCTCTCAATTCTTTCGGTTTTAAAAACTTATATACCTGACTGGCTGTCATTTCATACGTAAATGAAAAATATCTGTACATATATCCTATCCAGTACATTTCATTTCTAGTGTACTTGACTGTTCCATACGTAGACACACCATACTCATCATTTATAAGGTCGAGTATATCCCTTGGCTGAATATTACTGTCAAGAACAGATTCATCGTCCAGCATCTTTACAGTTTTACTTTTCATAAAACGTCTTACAAATACCTCGGAACTTGTTTCCATTCTTTCAATTGATTTTTCAAATATTTCTGCCTGCATTTCACAAAGCAGCAACCCATCTTTTGTAATTTTCCTCATAGCATATTCCTTATCCCAGGATTTCATCAATATACAGTCCTTTACCCCTGTATTCAATCCTTGCAAGTTTTACTTTGTCTTCACCAAGTTTTGCTTCATCTGCTTTAACCTGTCTAGAGGACTTTCTCTCATTTTGTGCTATATAGCAACGCTCGCGTACTGATAATTTTGATGCAGCCCTGTCACTGATAAATATGTACTGCATTCCAAGATTTGTCGCAGCAAGGCAATGCCTGCACTGCTCGTCAGTAATCTCACCATTGATAAACGAATTGATAATCTGAAACATACGATTATCTGCAATTGGGGCTATTATGTAATCACAGTCCCTTGATTCTGCAACCAGTTCCTTTATGTATGGATGCTCTTCATATTCACGAAGTTTTTCTCTATAGTACGCGATTGTCATCATCCAGTCCTGGTTTACCTCATATCGTTTGCACTTCAGTCCACTATCATTGAAACTGAGATAATATACTGATGAATTATCAAATCCAGCAACAAATGATAGAGCCTGCTCATAACTTTCTCCTGCGTAGAAGCCTTGTCCAAAATCATTATTTGCTCTACCTCGGCGAATATCAATTGCTCCATCAATCTCGCCTTTTGCACCATGAAACAATATTTTTTCACTAGTGCTTAAGTTATCCCTTAGCAGCATTTCTTTCAGCTTGTTGATCCTTACATTTTTATCAAAAGCGAAAGAATACAACTTCTCAAGTGTTTCACCCGATGCTACTGTCTTGCCAGTTTCACATCTCGAAACTGTCACCTGTTCTACCCCAATCATATCTGCAAGTTCACTTTGCGAAATACCCAACAGTTCACGCACAAACTTGATATCTTCAGAAAATCTATACTCCATAGTAATATCCCCCCTCCTAAACTTATTTATATCACATTACTTAAACAAGTTCAATACAAACTTGTTTATATCACATTACTTAAACAAGTTTTTTCAAAAAGCATATACGGTATTAATCTAGTATTTGTATTCTTTTATGGGTGCGATATATAAAATGGCGGCAAATTGCCGCCATCGCTATTTCTTCTGTCCCACAATTACCTGATACATTTTTTCACTCAGTTTCTCCAGATCATCTGAGATACGAAGAAGATCTTCCTTTGATGTTGAAAGGATATCTTTTCTTCTTTCTTTTCTCATTTCATCAGTAAGGCCCATGAAATACCATGCATCACCCATCTTTCCTGCAGAATATGGTGTAGTGAGTGGTTCTGTATCTGAAATGGTTCCAATTATGATACCTGTGAGATCAGGATCAGTTTCAGCAAACTCTCTGATATATCCAGGAACTTCCTTGAAGACTTTAAGGGAATTATCCGGTTCAGGATCACGATATGAGTAGAAGGCAACTGTTCCGTCAATTCCAGCGCTCATTCCTGTACCATAGGCACCACCCTGAACACGGACTCTGTTCCAGAGGTAGTCCATTGAAGCAAGCTTTGAATATACAAGCCATGCACCGCTGTTCTTTGCATTAGTAAACTTCATGGAAGTAGCTGCTGCAGCAAAGGAAACCTTTGCAGGAATTGGTACAAACTCATACTCTTTATATGTGATTCTTTCCTCTTCCTTTATTTCAACATTCTTCTTTTCAGAACGGAATATCTCCTTCATCTTTTCTGTATATCCGTTTCCATCCTCATCTGATGTAAGGGAAACCTTCATGTTGTTGATTTCTCCGAAAAGCATATCTCTTGCTCTTTCAAAGTCAGATATGAGTTTTTCAGGATTTTCCTCTGCAAGCTTAACTGCATCACTTACCCAGTCACAGAAAGTTATACCATTGGAAAGTTCAGAAAGTCTTTCCTTTTCTGAAACGGATGCACGGGCACGGGTAAGTGCAAGTCTATGACCACTCTTTATCTTTGACTGCTCGCATACCTCTTTCTGCTGGTCAAGAAGCTCCTTTATTGTCTCAATATCAGTAAAGTCGGTTTCAGTTATGATTTTCTTCATTAGACTTACTGCTTCATCTTCCTTTTCCTTAAGATAGGAGAAGTCACAGACACTCTGGATATATGCTTTATCATACTCACCGATTTTCTGATAGATATTGAATGCTACTGTATTGTAGCCGAAGGTTCTTCTCTGAAGCATTTCAAGAGTGAAACGGTCAGTGTCTTTAAGTCTAAGATCTCCAAAAAGACTTGCAGTAAATGAAAGAATAGGAATGTCACTATCCGAAAACTCTGTAATAGGTGTAAAGAGTCTGAGATACTTTATGCCCTTTGTAGCTTCTCTATGGTATATTGTAAAGTCATCCAGAATTTCAGTATTAACCTTCATAGGGTCTAACCCTATTTCAGAAAGTTTAAGAGTTGGAAGAACTTTAAGTTCTTCAGGTGTATTTGGAACGGACTGCCAGTTTTTAAGATTATTCTGCTTTTCCTTTAAAGCATTTCTTTCATCTTCTGAAAGACTCATATTGAAATCTTCAAGTCTTTTCTTTTCAGCCTCTTCAAGATCCTTAAGGTATGTTGCCGATGGCGTCATAAGAACCGATGCTGTATGTTCATTTTCAAGGAATATATCAAGATATTTTGCAAATGTTCCATCAGCAATTTCTTCTCTCATTCCCTTGAAATAGCAGTCTGATACCAGGCGGGCTACAGGGTCCATATCATAGAGCCATGATTCCATTATGATCATGGAGTTTACAAGACCAACCGGTTCACCACCATAGTCTCTTTCCTTACTCGCAAACTCATACTGAGTGATAATTGCTTCAAGCTGCTCACGGTCAAGTGGAGCCTTTCTTGTTTTTTCAATTACTTCTCTTATCTTCTTTTCTACTTCAGCACGGTTCTCCTTCTTCATGTTTCTTACCTTGATGAAGGCAAATGGCTGAAGCATTCCATCCATATATCCACCTACTACATCTTCAGCAAGTCCCGCTTTAAGAATCTCATGAGTAAGAGGGGACGCGTTGGAACCTGTAAGGTATTCAATCCAGATCTGGGTTGAGAATGCACGCTTTAAATCTGTGCAGTCTCTGTCACAGTATCCCTGAATGAGATAGCATGACTCGTCATCCTCGTCCTGAACTGCATACTCTCTTGTTTCTTCTATATGACCCTTCCCGTCTACATATGTGATTTCAAAATCATTATCCTTCTTTTCATATTTTGAGAGATATTCTGAATCAAAGAACTGAAGGAGTCTTTCAATGGAGGATGCAAGGTCACCATCAAGGATGATATATGCATTTGACGGATGATAGAATCTCTTATGTGTCTCTTTGAATTTCTCGTAAGTGAGATCAGGAATATTCTTTGGATTTCCTCCTGATGAATACATATAGCATGTACCATCATAAAGGACTTCAGTTAAGGCATCCATCATCATGGAGTCAACAGATGATGTTGCACCTCTCATTTCATTAAGAACTACACCATTGTACTTTGGAGCATCGTCCTCATATTCATAATGCCATCCTTCCTGAAGGAAGATGTTCTCGTTTTCATGAAGAAGTGGATTGAAGACAGCATCCATATATACAGAAACAAGATTCTCAAAATCCTTCTGGTCACGGCTTGAAACAGGATACATGGTCTTATCCGGGAAAGTCATGGCATTTAAGAAAGTATTAAGTGAATTCTTGATCAGTTCAACAAAAGGAGCTTTAAGTGGATATTTTTCTGATCCCTGAAGGCATGAGTGCTCAAGTATATGGAATACTCCGGTACTGTCCTCAGGTACAGTTTTGAATGTAATTGAAAATGTCTTATTGGTGTCTTCAGTCTTAAACCATGCAAGTTTAAGTCCAGTCTTTATATGTTCAAATTCGTGGAATGTACCAAGAGCTTCAGGAACGTCCTCTATTCTCTTTAAGTAGAATCCACTGTATGTTTTTCCGGTTTCCATTAGTTGTCCTCCACGAGTGTGATTTTAATATGCTTTTCTACCAAAGCTCTGAATGGCTTCAAGGCATCTTCCATAAGGCTGTTCAGTTTGACAGGTGATGAGAAATCATCGAGTTCACGGTTAAGAAAGAGTGCAAAATACAGGTAGTAGTTGAAATCTTCTCTTTCACTTTCCATATCAGTTTCTTCATTCTTTCTCTTTGCAATTTTAAGAGCCTCTTCATGATAGAGCTTAAAGAGATTTTCTACTTCAGTCATATCAATATGGAATGTGCTTTCCTTCATCCATCTTTCAAACATTTCAAGAGAAAGGTACATGGAGTATCCTTCTCTATAGACTCTTAAATAGTAGTCGGAGAGAAATGCTCTGTATTCAGAAACTGTATTTACATTCTCCACTTCAAGAAGCTTTACGAATTCATCATCAA